>JAGMFA010000213.1 GCA_023127875.1 Candidatus Zixiibacteriota bacterium | reverse complement strand
ACTGATCCAGACCGAATATTCGCAGATATCGGGTGCTGTCCTGAAAGTTTGGATCCTCATTGATGTTTTCTGCGTTGGGATGTTGTTTGTATATGTCCAGGCGGAATCCTTCCCGTTCTATATTTCTGGTCCTAAGATAATACACGTTCTTCCATTCGTATTCCCAGGTATAATCGGTGGGCTTGGGGGTATCCGGCTTGATCAACTTTAACCTCATACAGATTTCACCTTCTTCACTGGTGCAGGAGTCTTTGAGAAAGCCTGTGGTATCGAATCCGGCTCTTCCGGGATTCCACACCACATAAAATACGCCCAGTATATCATTTTTTCCCAAGGCGCGGAAGAATTGAATCCAATATTGATCCCTTTGCACAAAGTAGTCGTATGGATCGATCTCCTGAAATCTTCTCAAGAAAGCTCCTTCAGGATATGAAGTTGCGGTATCTTTAGGATCAGGGTTGACATAAGCTATGCCGAAAGGAGCAGGATTCTCCGCAGTATTGCTGTTTATGCTGGTGTTGCTTTTGAATAACCTGATCTCCACGATGGAGTCACCCGGGGCAAAGTCATCGGCATATCCCAGATCATAAAAGGTCCGTTCCAGATATTGATAATCCCGGATCACATCCGCCCGGGTTTCCGCACCCGCTTTAAACTCTGCCCTCTGGCTGGAACCCTTATCCTGGCTGGTGATCACGGTCAGATTCCATCCCCCTATCTTGGCGGTAGTTTTTATGCCAAAAAGTCCCTGTTTTCTCTCCCCGTATCCCACCACTCCGCTTCCCACAGACAGGTTGGTGTTGCCAGCTTCAATGGTCTGGATGATCTCATCCTCCTCACCTTTGTATCTTAGCTGGAGAGTATTTTCTAAATCCGTGTGTCTCCTGCTGTCCTGATCCACCCTTACCGAGATTTTGCTTCCAATTGTGCCGGTTATGGTAAAGGCAGAGTGTTGTTCCATGTTGAGGGAGGGAAACTTGGACTGCCTGGAGGTGGCGGTGTTTTTCACATCATCCTCCCACATGCTCCTTCCGGAGAAGCTTATCTTTCTATACCCGGAGACCTTCAAAGCCGGTCCTCCTTCACCGATGATCTTGGAGACCATCTTGGGAAATTTGACCGGGATCTCCCATTCAAAAAGTCCCTTTGATCTGCCCCCACGTTTTTGAAAATGAGTATTTAAATTCCTTCTCCAGGCTTGATCGAGCTGAAGCCGGTTGGAAGCGGAGGTATAGGAGGAAAGGGTCAAAAACAAGGGTTTTTGCAATTGATAATTTCCCTGCTTTTCGCTTATGCTCGCAAATCCATGTTCGTATTCCACCATCACTGTCTGGCTGGATCTCAGATTGGTTTTCAAAAGAGGTACAGAATCGGAGGATAGGGAAAGCTTCATCTGTTGGGCTAGATAACCGTAGCGGACTAAATTTCGGTCTTTCTCTTCGAGTCGGATCTCAAGACCTACAGCTTCAACCGACTCACAGATCAAAAACTCAATCAGAGTAAGACCGAACAAAAACAAAACCGCCAAACCCAGTAAAGACAAAACGCCCTTGGCGGTCTTTTGATATTGTTCCGAAAGATAATGCATAAGGAAAAAGCTCCTTTTGCACCTCATCTCAAAAAACATTTAGCTACTCTTCTATAACTCCTCCTTTCTTTATTTTCGGCTGAAACCTCAACTTATATATACGACTTCTTCCTCTAACTTTATGTCAAATTTTTCCGTTACCTTCTTTTTTAATTTTCGGGCTAACTTTCTCACATCTTCAGCTTTTGCGTTCCCAGCATTAATTAATATGTTGGCATGCTGGGTGGATACCTTTGCTTCACCCTCGTGCATACCTTTGGCGCCTACTTGGTCTAACAAAAATCCAGCTGGAATCTTTCTATCGTTTGCGATGACATTTTTAAAAAAACAGCCAGCCGATCTTTCCTTAAGAGGGAGACTCTTTTCCCTTTCTTTTAGATTCCTTTTTATCTTTCCCTCAATTTCCTCCTTATTTTGCTTTTTTAATTCAAACGTGGCAGAAAGCAAAACCTCTTTAGTCTGTCCGCAGGATTCACAGGATCTGAGTCTGCTTTCTCTATATGCGAATCGAAAGTAACCTTTGTCAACCTCTTTTATTTCTCCTTTCTCCGAAAGGATAACCGCCCTGGTCAGGACATTACCAATTGACTTACCGAAGGCTCCGGCATTTCCTCTTACCGCTCCCCCCACCGTTCCTGGAATTCCTGCGGCAAATTCCAACCCGGAGAGAGCGCGCTTGCAAGCTAAGTTAACCACATCACCTAAAAAAGCTCCAGACTGACAGGTAATGCTATCCTGGTTGGTCAATATGCGTTGGCACTCATTTTTTATAACTAAGCCTCTAAAGCCCAAGTCACTCACCAGAATATTGCTTCCCCCACCCAAAATGAAGAAACGTAACCTCAGCTTTTGAGCCATTCTGACAGCAGAGATTAACTCCTCCGGCTTTGTTGCAGGATAGAATAGATCAACTTTTCCACCAATGCCAAAGGTGGTGTAAGAAGCTAAAGGCACGTTTCGTTTCAACCTGTTACCTAGAGCTTCAATTAGCTTTTTATAAACCTCCTCTTCACGGGTTGAAAGAGTTGACTTTATTATGGTGGTTGCCATTATTGCCTAAGCTTTACCTTCTATACATTATACGACATTTGTCGAAAAAAGCAAGCAAAATCGTTGGCTTCCGTGTGGGTGGTAATATATA
>JAGMFA010000212.1 GCA_023127875.1 Candidatus Zixiibacteriota bacterium | reverse complement strand
GCTAATTTAGAATTCATCCAATTTCATCCTACCGCCCTTTATCATGATAAAGCAAATTCTTTCTTGATCTCGGAGGCAGTGAGAGGAGAGGGGGGCATCTTGCGACTGAAGTCTGGAGAAACTTTTATGGAGAAATATCATCCCCGCAAGGAACTTGCTCCCCGGGATGTGGTGGCGCGTGCTATCGACCATGAGCTAAAAAAGCGGGGGGAATCTTGCGTTTACTTGGACATCACCCATCTGGATCAGAAATTCATTAAACTGAGATTCCCCAATATTTACGGGAAATGCCTCTCCTTGGGTCTGGATATAACCAAAGACCCGATTCCGGTGGTTCCTGCCGCTCACTATATTTGCGGCGGGGTAGCCACAGATTTGGAAGGAAGGACAAAAATAGAAAACCTGTATGCCTGCGGGGAGGTGACTGGCACCGGAATGCACGGAGCAAACCGACTGGCATCCAATTCTCTTTTAGAGGCGGTTGCTTTTGCTCACTTCTCTGCTAAAAGTGCAAAAGCCAAGTTTTCCTCCATGAAAGATTTTTCCTTTCCTCCTATACCTTCCTGGAGTCTGGAGGGGGTGTTTGATCAGCAGGAATGGGTGATCATCTCCCACAATCGGGACTGGATTCAAAAATTCATGTGGGATTATGTGGGGATAGTTCGCTCCAATCGTCGGCTGGAGCAGGCAAGAAGAAGGATCAGCATCCTTCTGGATGAAATCACCGAGTTCTATAAGGTCAATCCAGTCACCTATGATGTTATCGAGCTGAGAAACATCGCCACCGTGGCAAAGCTGATCATAGAATGCGCCCTGGCAAGAAAAGAAAGTCGGGGGCTTCATTATAATATTGATTATCCGGACAAAGATGATAAAAATTGGCTAAAGGATACAAAGCTAAAATCAAAGGAAGAGTAAAAAATATGAAGCATGAGGAGACCATAATCATACTGGACTTTGGATCGCAATACACTCAGTTGATCGCCCGGCGCATCAGGGAGAATAAGGTCTTCTGTGAGATACTTCCCTTCAATCAAAATCCAAACAGTTATAGACATAGAAACTTAAAAGGTATAGTTCTATCCGGTGGTCCCTCCAGTGTGTTCGAGCAGGATGCTCCCTTTTGCACAAAAGAAGTTTTTGAGCTGGGAGTTCCGGTTCTGGGAATCTGCTATGGACTACAGCTTATCGGAAAACTTTTCAGGGGAGAGGTGGAGAGATCACAAAAAAGGGAATATGGTAAAGCTATCATTCGCATCGACAGAGGAGAGAATATATTTCGGGAAGTAAAGAACAATACTGTAATCTGGATGAGCCACGGCGATCATCTTTCCACATTACCTCCTCAGTTTGAAGTTATAGCCCATACGGAAAATATTCCTTTCGCCGCCATAGGAAATAATGAAAAGAAAATCTTTGGACTGCAGTTTCACCCGGAAGTAGCTCACACAGAAGAGGGCAAAAGGATCATCCAGAACTTCTTATTCCGGATCTGCCAGTGTGAAGGAAGTTGGACCACTAAATCCTTCATTGACACTACGGTTTTCCAGATAAGAGAACAGGTAAAAGATAGCAAAGTGATTTTGGGACTTTCTGGCGGAGTGGATTCATCTGTATGTGCCGCTCTGGTGAATAAAGCCCTGGGCAAACAGCTTCATTGCATCTTGGTGGACAACGGTCTGCTCAGAAAAAATGAAGCAGAAGAAGTGATCTCTGCCTTTAAGGAATTTGATTTGAACCTTAAGCTGGTGGATGCCTCCGAGAGATTCTTAAGCCAGCTTAAAGGAGTGATCGATCCGGAGGAAAAGAGAAAGACCATCGGGAAGATATTCATTCAGATATTTGAAGAGGAGGCGCAAAAGATCAAAGATGTTGAGTTTTTAGCCCAGGGGACCTTGTATCCGGACGTAATTGAAAGCACCTCCTTCAAAGGACCTTCCGCCACCATAAAGTCGCATCATAACGTGGGCGGATTGCCGGAACAGATGAACTTGAAGTTGATCGAACCTTTAAGGGAACTGTTTAAAGATGAGGTAAGAGAATTAGGAAGAAAATTGAATCTGCCGGAAATTATCATTGGTCGACATCCTTTTCCCGGACCTGGACTGGCAGTGAGAATTTTAGGAGAAATAACCAAAGAGAGACTGGACGTTTTAAGAGAAGCAGATGACATCTATATCTCCGAGTTGAAAGAAACAGGTCTGTATGATAAAATATGGCAGGCTTTCTGTGTTCTTCTGCCGGTTCAGAGTGTGGGGGTGATGGGAGATGAGAGAACCTATGAAAATGTGATAGCTTTGCGAGCGGTCACCTCTGTAGATGGCATGACCGCTGATTGGGCTTATCTTCCGGCAGAAATTTTGGGTAAAATATCCAATCGGATTATAAATCAGGTCAAAGGTGTTAACCGGGTAGTATACGATGTCTCCTCCAAGCCTCCAGCTACCATCGAGTGGGAATAAATCCATCCATGCTTACACTTGTAAATGAGATAACAGTGTGTAGGGACAGGGTTTGTCCTTCAGGATGAATCCCTGTCCTGACCATGGTGTGGACAGCCACGAGGGCTGTCCCTACGTTCTCCCCTTCAGCTTGATACGTCTGCCTAAAGGCAGACACTCCACAGAATAATAAACATAGAGGTAGCCGCAGGTCATTTGACTTCCTATGGATCCAAATGGACAAATGAGCTTCAGCCTGCGTATATTTTCTCGCACCCTGAAGGTCAGTTGACTC
>JAGMFA010000211.1 GCA_023127875.1 Candidatus Zixiibacteriota bacterium | reverse complement strand
CTGGACTTGATAAATTTAGCCGGAGCGCTAAAACCGACTGCTTATTTGGAAAGAGTAATGGTGGATAGAATTGCCAATCAGGATCAAAGGTTGCTTTTGGATGTTAATTTGTATGACCAATCCACCATAGCGAGACAAAACTTGAAGTTGAAAGATGGAGACGATGTATCGATTTTCTCCATATTCGACTTAATAGAAAATTTGGTCTGGATAGATGGTAAGGTGAAACATCCCGGTACTTTCCAGAGAAATCCGGGGATGAGGGTTTGGGACTTGATTAAGGGAGGTGAGCAATTACAGAAGGATGCATATCTTTTAAGGGCAGATTTAATTCGCACCTATCCGGATGAGAGAAAGGAGATAATTCCAATAAACTTGGAGAAGGTCCTGGTTAAAGACAGTTCCGAAAACATGCTGTTGATGGACAAAGATAGTTTGAAGGTTTATGGATATTGGGAGGTTAAACGCAAAAAATTCGTGGCCATCAATGGGACGGTAAAAAACCCAGGTAAATATCCGTTATATGAAAACATGAAGCTCTCCGATTTGATCTTTTTGGCGGGCAACCCACTCAGGAACGCTTACCTGTTAAGAGCGGAGATCGCTCATTTGAATCCGGGCAAACCAGCCGACATCACTTATCTCAACTTAAAAGATCTATATGCTGACTCGCAGGACTTCGTGGTAAAACAAAACCCGGGTGTGGATATATTTCTGAAGGAGGATGATCAGATCTTCATTCGGGAGATTCCAGAGTGGAGTCTACAAAAGATCGTTACTTTAGATGGGGAGGTGATGTTTCCGGGCAAATACGCCTTGGAGAAGGAAAAGGAAACCCTGTATCACTTACTTCAAAGGGCTGGTGGGTTGACTCCCCAAGCGTTTCCCAGAGGAGTGGTCTTTGTTCGTTCCGGCATTATTCAGGATATTGGGAGGAGGGATATTGACCAGGTAGTGAAAAGCACTCAGCTTTTGGAAAGGGATACTCTGGGGAACATAACTCCGCCAAGCGTCACCCCTTTTAATCCCGGCAAGCTCAATCGAGTTGTCATCGATTTACCCAAGATTTTGAAGGAAAAAGGAGGGGAAGGTGATATCGTGCTTCAGGATGGTGATGCCATCTTTGTTCCTCAGATTCCATCAGAGACTCAGGTGGTGGGAAGCGTGGGTTCCGGGGGAAGCAGCATCAGTTTTTTGGAGGGCAAAAAGGTAAAATACTACATAGACAGGGCTGGTGGCTATACCATAAATTCCGATAAAAATCAAACTCGTTTAATTAAGGGAAATGGAAGGGTGATCTCAGGAGGAAGTCTAAGAGGCAGAAGAGTTGAATTGGGGGACGTAATTGTGGTTCCTCAGAAGATCAAAAAAGATAAGAATTGGATGAAATCTTTTGCCAACGCCGCGGCAATACTTTCCGGTGTGGCAACCACAATCTTCGTGATTGATAAATTGGATTAATCTTTAAAAAGGATACGATATGAGCGATGTCCAGTTAAGGGGAAATAGAATCTTAGGTGAAGAAGGGCAATTTAGCCCTTCAGTCCAGGTTTTAAGTCTGCTGCAATCTCTGGTCAAAAAAAGGAGTTGGATATATCTTTTAGTTGGGGTTACGGTTTTGGCAACGGTGATTTTATGCCTTTTCCTCCCCAATCAATACACTGCCACGGCAGTCATTCTCCCCTCAGGTGGAACTGCCGATAAGTTTGGTGGGCTAAAAGAGTTCGCTGATTTGGCCGGAGGATTCTCCTTTGCTTCTGCGGGACTAAATTTGGAGAACAGTTCATATCTCTATCCGGACATTTTAAGAAGTCGACTGTTAAGTGAGGCAGTGGTTAACAAAGTCTATCACTATCCCCAAGGGAGAAAAACCAAAAGTCAAAATCTATTTGGTTACTTTAAGGTCAAGAAGATGGACAACGCGATTGAAGCCTTAGCCCAGACAACAGATTTTGATATGAATAGAAAGACAGGGATAATAACCATCTCTGTCACCACCACAAATCGGTATCTCTCTGCGGCTATTGCCAATGAATATATCAATCAACTGGAGAAGTATAACCTGGATACCAGGAAGTCAAAAGCAAAGGAGAATGAGAAGTTTATATCCCAGAGGTTAAAAGAGGTGAAAGAGGAGCTAAAGCAGGCAGAAGATAATTTAGAAGTTTTTCAGTTAAAGAACAGAAACTTCAATACTGCCAGCTCACCTGAATTGGCCATGGAGCTGGCTCGCCTGGAAAGGGAGGTGGAGATCAAGTCCAAGGTTTTCTTGACCTTAACCCAGCAATACGAATTGGCCAGAGTGGAAGCAAAAAAGGATATTCCCATTGTGCAGGTTTTAGATTATGCCACGCCACCCGAGGAGAAAGCGGGTCCAAATCGCAAAGCTTTAGTGTTAACAAGTTTTTTACTTTCCAGCTTCTTGGGAATAGCCATAGTTTTGTCTCTGGAATTGGGTAAGACAAAAATAAAACCAGATGAGTACCAGAAGGCTTTACATTTAGGAGCGGAGTTCAAAACAGATGTGGTTCAAGTTTACAGGCAGGTCAAAAGACCACTTGACGGAATAAAAAAAATTAAGATAAAAAGACGGGAAAATCAAAAAGTAGAAAAATATTCATAGATCCCGCCCATCTCAACCTTATTTTTTTCTTACCAAACTCAACCTGTTTCATAAGGTGGACACCTCCATCATTTTGGTTTTCTGCTTTAACCTGAGGATTCATCCTGGAGAAGGTATACTTTAACTCAGTTTCCAGATTTACACAAGATTTGTGTGCCTGTCGGGTCCCCGA
>JAGMFA010000210.1 GCA_023127875.1 Candidatus Zixiibacteriota bacterium | reverse complement strand
ATTACATACTTAGACTGAAAACGCCTCCTTTGGGTTTGGCTTATGTTGCGGCGGTTTTAAAGCAGGCAAATCATCAGGTGAGGATAATTGATCTGAATGTGGAGTCAAGAGATTATCAAACCTTACCTTATTCTGACTTCGATTTAGTGGGCATCTCTGTTGACACCATGAGATACCCGGTCTCTTTAAAAATTGCTGAGGCAGCCAAAAGGCAAAAAAGGTTGGTAGTAGGTGGGGGGCAACACGTCACCTTCTTCGATTCTGAAACTTTGTCCACTGGTTTGTTCGACTTCGTGGCCAGAGGAGAAGGTGAATATACCATGCTGGATTTAGTCAAACATATCGAGGAGGGTAATTCCTTTCATGAGGTGAAGGGAATTTCTTTTTTGTCGGATGGAGAACTCATCCGCACCCCGTCCCGTCCTCTTATTGACGATCTCGATTCTGTTCCTTTTCCTGCCAGAGATCTTTTGCCCTTGCAAAATTATACCGTCACCCTAAAAGATCGGTTTATGACCCCCGCCCTGACTTCTCGTGGATGTCCCTTCAACTGTGAATTTTGTGCCGCCTCTCAATTTTTCGGTAGAAAATGGCGCACCCGTTCTATCGACAATGTGATGGAGGAAATAGAGCTTTTATATGAAAAATATGGTTACCGAGCGATCGCTTTCTTTGATGACCATTTCACCTTAAATCCGAAAAGGATGGTCGAATTCTGCGAAAACATTCTCAAAAATAATTGGGACCTCTATTGGTGGGCATTCTCGCGGGTGGATAGCGTGGTGAAAAACGAAGAGCTGGTCAAGCTGATGGGTCGTGCAGGATTAAAACAGGTCTTCATCGGCTTTGAAAGCGGAAGCCAGGAGGTTTTAGATAGCTATAGAAAAGACCTCAACGTGGACAACGCATTTAAAGCCATGGAGATTTTAAAGAAATATAAGATCAGCGTCTGGGCAAGCTTCATCATCGGAGCTTTGAATGAAACCAGGAAGATGATAAAACAGACCATCAAGTTCGCCAATCGACTGAACCCCCGATACATTCAATTTGGCATCTTGACGCCATATCCCGGAACGGTCCTATATGAGAAGGTGAAAAACAAACTATTGACTACAAACTGGGAGAAGTTTGGGGGAGGCGATCCGGTGATCAAGCTGGACAAGCTTTCCTCAAAGGAGCTAAAGAAACTCTTTCGGAGAGCACATCTCTCCTTTTATGGTCGACCCAAAAGATTGTTCGCAACAGTTCTGCCTTTCTTTTTAGAAACATTTAGAGATAACAGAAAAAATGGCAAAATCCCTTTGAAGAATAATTTTGATTAGAGTTGTATAAAATGAGATTCTAAAAGTTAGCTTAACGGTAGCGAAGCTGGCATCGATATAAATGGAGTGTCCGCCTTTAGGGCGTGTTGAAAAACCGCCAAACCGGAGTGCACCAGCTTGCTGGTGCGGTTTTTCCTGAGATTTAAGTAATTGGGATATAAGGACACTTGGACTTCATAAAAATCGCGAAAGCAAGCTTTCGCACTCCAAAAACTACTTTTTCAACAGTCCCTCTAGGCGGACCCAAAAACCTCTTTGTATTACAAGGAGGTTATGGTCAAGCTGAAGCTTGACACTCCAGTCGGCCTCTCTAAATTTGATTTTTTCAAAGCTTTTTTAAGCCTTTTCTTCCATGAGCAAATTTGAGAAATATGAAAATCCTTCGGTTGAATCTGGCGTTCTTTATGTGGTCAGCACTCCCATCGGCAATCTGGAGGATATAACCTTGAGAGCTCTAAAAGTGCTCAAAGAGGTGGATCTTGTGGCGGCTGAGGACACTCGACGTACGGGACTCCTTTTGAAGCATTACGGAATTAAAAAGAAATTGGAATCCTATCACGATTTTAACAAAGAGAGGAAAGCACCAGTTTTGATAGAGGAATTGAAATCCGGCAGATCGGTGGCGGTGACTTCAGATGCGGGCACCCCGGGAATCTCCGATCCCTGCTATTTGCTGGTGAAATTAGCCATTCAAGAGAAGATCAAGGTCGTTCCCATTCCGGGTGCCTCCGCTTTACTTTCGGCATTGGTGGTCTCGGGACTGCCTACGGATAGATTTGCCTTCGAGGGATTTCTACCTGCCAAATCCGGAAAAAGAAGAAAAAGATTGGAAGAATTGCACGAAGAGAAAAGAACTCAGGTTTTCTATGAATCCCCACATCGCCTTCTCAAAACTTTGCAGGACATATCTGAGATCTTGGGACAAAGAAAAATGGTGGTAGCCAGGGAGCTTACCAAAAAGTTCGAGGAGATAAAAAGAGGCACTCCCGAAGAGATCAAAAAATATTTTCAAAAAAGCAAAATTAAGGGGGAGTTGGTGTTGGTTATTGAAGGAGCGAAATGAGGTTAGAAAGTTGGAAAGTTAGAAGGTTAGAAGGTTAGAAGTTCAGATTGATTCCCAACAGATTAAACAGATGGGTCAATGGATTCATCCTGAACGGATTAAGAGGACTGGTCAACGGATGAAGCGGATTAAACGGATTAATTAACAGGCGGCGGACTGCCGACGGCGGACAGCGGACATTTATCATGGCGAGAAAAAATAATTCAAAATTTCTTCTGGTGGATAAAGCCACCCTTATTTACATGACCATCTTAAGCCTTCTGATTTTGGTCTTCTGCGCTAATCAAGAGAATTGGTTAATCTATATTATTTTCAATTTTGCAGTTTGTGCAAGTATCGTTCTTGTTGTAAATGCCACAAACCATAGCTCTAATTCATGGATGAAGTTTTTCCGCCACTTCTACCCCCTCCTTTTTTTCATTTTGCTTTACGAGGAGACA
>JAGMFA010000021.1 GCA_023127875.1 Candidatus Zixiibacteriota bacterium | reverse complement strand
TTTATGGGCTTACGCAACCTGAAGGATCTGTTGAAAAACCCTATTGGCAGGGCTAAATGCCCTGCCCTATGAGTGATAAGTTGTTGTTCCCCATAGGGGCGGGAATTTATCCCGCCCCGAAGTGGGACTTTTTCAACACGCCCTGAAACCTGCGGCTACCCCCTACTCATCTGCATCAAATCTCTTTTAAACCTCATCCTCTCAGCTTTCACTTTATGGTATTTCAAAAATTGAATCGAACTTTTTTGATTGCACAGTCTCGGTTCCATCCGTTCATATCTTTTGAGGACAAAAAGAAAGACTCAAATCCAACAATACTTAACCAAATGGCAAATCAATTATCCTTCTCTTCTCTCTTTTTCGGTAAGTTGGAATATTTTCTTGAATAGATTAACCTCTTCTGCCACTAATTCCACATCTCTTCTTTTCATCACTATCCTGGCGGTCTGGATTGCCTTTTCCAGATTGTATTCCTTTTGTTTTTCTACACTTCCCCAGAAGAAAGCGGGGATATACTTTTGCTGGATCATTCCTCCGCCGAACAAATTGGAGGCAAAGCCTATGGGAATTCCAGTATTGAGCAGGGTTCCAATCCCCGTTTTGACGTGATCGCCTATGAATGCCCCCACCTTTGTTAGTCCTGAGTCGATGAGGGTTCCCTTCACCATCACCTTGACCGAGCTATAGTTGTTTTTTAGATCGCTGTTAGTGGTTAAGGCACCCAGATTCACCCATTCTCCTACATAGGAATGTCCCAGAAAGCCCCGGTGGTATTTGTTGGAGTATCCTAAGAAAATCGACTCCTCCACCTCTCCACCGATTTTGCAAAACGGTCCGATGCTTGTTCCCCCTCTGATTTTACCACCTACCAATATGGAGTTTTCCCCAATATAGCATGGTCCCACCACCCGGGTATGAGGCTGGATGTTTACTCTATCCCCGATAAATATAGGACCACCCCGAGCATCCAACACCACCTGTCCGTCTATTTGCGAGCCATTTCCGATATATACCTTCTCCTCATCATAAATCAAAGCTTGATCGTCCACCTGGCTATGTTTGAACATGTTCTTGAAATCCAGGCTTAGCTTAAATCTCTTGAAATCCGCCTCGATCTCTACGCTGTTCCGAGATACAATATCCCACAAATAACTCACCATGTCAACTTCCACTTCCAAGAAATCAATCTTGGATTTTATCAATTTAATCTGATCTTTGACATCTAAGGCTTGAAAAGAATTTTCGTGAGTTTTGAAAACCTCTCCTCTGCCAGCCCACCCCACCATATCATCGCCTCGGAAGAAAAATCTCTCCTCTTCTGAGAAATTCACTTTTTGAGAGAAATCCAGGGAGGGAAGGATTCTTCCATTGATTAAAAGAATCTCATCTTCGCCTTTTATGTCAAACTCATTAACCTTTTGACCGGCTTTGATCTTCAGCACCTTCTCTAAATAATCCCGACACAAAAGGATCACCTGGGTATCGGGAAAAAGCGAACGGATTTTATCCTTGATTTTGATCATCCCCCAGAGAAGCTCATAAACCGGACGATTGTAAGTGAGTGGAAAAAATTGATCATACTTGTCGTCTTCGAATATGAAAAGTTTTTTTGCCATCTTCAACCTCCTTATTCAATAAGAGGCCTCCATAGTTTTTATCGGAGGCATCTTAAGGAGTTGTAACTGTAGTTGCCCAATTCATTGGGCTGGCTAAGTCGACCAATTACATTTTGTCCTTTGCTCCCAAGGATAATGAACCCTTCCCTTGATGCTTCGTACCTTTGACATTCACCTTTAGATAAACCCACAGATTTAATAGAATTCTATTTTTAACGCTGTTAGCAAAACAGTGAAAAAAAACAAAAACTTATGTTCACATTGCTCTCAATCGAGCTATCCTATCCTCCATCGGCGGGTGGGTGGAAAAAAGTGTGTTTAACTTTCCTCTATGCTCCAGAAGTGGATTGACAATGTAAAGATGGGCGGTGGCTTTATTTGCCACCTCTAAGGGTTCTTTATCCTTGGAAATTTTCTCCAGAGCCGAAGCCAAACCTTCCGGATATCTGGTCAAAAGCGCCCCATTTGCATCTGCTAAATATTCTCTTTGTCTGGATATGGCCAATCGAATCAACTGGGCGATTATAGGCGCCAGGATCGCCAGAACCACAGCGATAAGTATGACTATCCCGCCACCCGCTCCTCCTTTTTTCCTTTTCCCTCGAAAGAAAAAGCTTCTTCTCATCCAATCGGAAAGAAGCGCCACCGTCCCCACTAAAATCGCCACTAACGTAACATACCTAATATCATAGTTTTTGATGTGCGACATCTCGTGAGCGATCACCCCCTCCAACTCCAAACGGTTCAGCTTTTCCAAAAGCCCGGTGGTAACGGCAATGGATGAATTCTCCGGATTCCTTCCAGTAGCGAAAGCGTTGGGGGCGGAGTCTTCGATGATATAGGCTTTGGGTGCGGGAATTCCAGCCGCGATAGCCAGACCCTCCACCACATTTGCCAGATAAGGATTCTTTTTTCTGTCTACGGGTCGGGCATGGCTAATGCCCAGCACCATTTTGTCGCCATAAAAAAATGTGATAAGAGAAATGAACAGGGCAACCAGCAGGGCAATTCCCACTCCTGCTTCCCCTGCACCGTATACCATTCCAAATATCCATCCCAGAAACAAAAGAAAAACTACAAAAAGAAAAATCAAAACAAAGCTTCTTCTTCTGTTAGCCGCAATCTCTTCGTAAACCATAGACAGATGAAATCTTCTATTTCCTTTTTCTACAAAATCTCAGTGGGAATTCCTCAGAATAGATTCATCATGGAGGATTCGCTCTGAAGGAGGCTTTTGGAGCATTCGCCTTTAGGGACTGTTTAAAATCCATATTGGCAGGGCTAAATGCCCTTCAGGGTGAATCCCTTCAGGATGAACCCTGCCCTATAGGGATAAATTATTGCTACCCATAGAGGCGGGAATTCATCCCGCCTCTAAATGTAACTTTTTCGACAAGCCCAAAACTTGACACTCCAACATATACTTTCCTTATTTGAAATCCACCTTAGGAGCCTCCCTTTTGGTCTCCTCGATCTCGAAATATTCTCTGGGCTTGAAGCCAAACCAGTTGGCTATGATATTCGAAGGAAAAACCTGCTGGGTGTTGTTGAAAGACAAAACCACATCGTTATAAAACTGCCGGGCATAGGCGATTTTGCTCTCGATTCCCGAAAGTTCCTCTTGAAGCAGAAGGAAATTCTGGTTAGCTTTAAGCTCAGGATAATTTTCCACCACCGCGAAAAGAGTCTTTAAAGCAGAGGTGAGCATGTTGGTTGCGTCGGCTTTCTCCTTCACAGATCCTGCCTGAGAATAGATGGATCTGGCTTTGGTTACCTCCTCGAAAACTCTCTTTTCGTGCGCCGCATAGCCTTTAACCGTCCCTACCAGATTGGGCACTAAATCTGCTCTCTTCTGCAACTGCACGTCTATTTGATGCCAGGCGTTATCGCCTCGGTTTCTCAATCTCACCAGTTTATTATACAACAAGATGAGAATTAGAACTGGTATACCCAGAACAATGAAAATGAATAAAAGAACTACAAAGACCGCTCCCATTTTCCCTCCTTTGAAAATCGGGGTCATGGGTCAAGGGTAAAGAAAAAGCCTTCTTAGATCTTCTGGTAATTTACCAACTTCTTCTCGTTGTAGATTCCTGAAGTTCCTTTTTAAACTTTTTGTTGCTATTCGGCCTTTGTTCCTTGACCCTTGACCCTTGCTACTTGCCTCCCTCTTTTTAAACTCATCCAGCCTCTTTTTCAGTTTCTGGTCAAATAAGGCTAAAATCTGAATAGCCAGAATAGCCGCGTTTTTTGCGCCGGCTTCGCCGATAGCCATAGTTGCCACCGGTATACCCGACGGCATCTGAACAATGGAGAAAAGCGAATCCAGTCCGGAAAGTGAAGATGCGGAAAGGGGCACGCCGATCACTGGCAAATTAGTATGAGAGGCAACAACGCCCGGAAGGTGAGCCGCCATTCCCGCTCCAGCAATGATCACCTTCACTCCTTTCTTCTCAGCATTCTGGGCTAATCTTTTTGTTCTTTCCGGATTGCGGTGAGCAGAGCTGACTTCCATCTGATAGGGGATTTTGAATTGCTCAAGGAGTTCCGCTCCTTTCAGCATAACTTCCTGATCTTTTTTACTCCCCATCAGTATCAATACTTTTGGAGCCGACATTCTGTATTCCTTTCATAAATAAGACTGACAAACCTTACAAGCTGTCCAAGCTATAGTTGCTCGGCTTACCAAATTCAATTACGGATCTAGGAAAAAGGTAATTTCTGAGAAAAGATAAGAATTAGGCAAATCGGGAAATTACAGGTTATGCAATTAACCGCTATAAAAATAAACCTCATGAGTTTGGATTTCTTACCACAGTCTTTTTTTAACCCGGATGGCTCTGTTACCTATATCTTTTCGATATTGCATCCCTTCAAATTCTATTTTGTCTACCGCAGAATAAGCTTTCTGAATGGCCTTCTCCATGCTTTTGTCTGTTGCGGTAACACCCAACACCCTTCCTCCATTGGTGAAGATTCCTCCCTTTTGCTTTTTGGTTCCGGCATGGAAAATCAACACGTCTTCGGTTTGTTTTGCTCTATTGAGTCCGCGGATTTCCTTATCCTTTTCATATTTTCCCGGATACCCGGCTGAGGCTAAGACCACACACACTGCAAAATTATCATTCCACTCCACCTCCTGCAAGGAAAGTTCTCCATCCACGATGGATAAGAATATCTCAGCTAAATCACTTTTCAGGAGAGGAAGGATTACCTGAGTTTCTGGGTCACCGAAACGGCAGTTGAACTCCATCACCTTGGGGCATATATCCGTTATCATCAGGCCGGCATAGAGTATGCCCTTGAAAGTTTTCCCCTCTCTCTTCAACCCGTTTACGGCAGGCTCCAGAATCTCATTATGGATTCGCCACATCATTCTATCTTCCACCATGGTGGTAGGGGCGTAGGCTCCCATTCCGCCAGTATTAGGACCCCTGTTACCTTCAAATATCTTCTTATGATCCTGTGATGAGGACATGGGGAAAATAGTTTCGCCATCGGTAAAAGCCAGAACCGTGACCTCCTCCCCTTCCAGAAAATCTTCTACCACTATACGAGATCCAGCCTCACCGAAGATTTTATCCACCATAATCTTCTTAATGGTCGAAAGCGCAGATGAGGTGCTCTCCACAATCACTGCACCCTTTCCGGCTGCCAGCCCATCCGCTTTGATGACCAGAGGCAAATCAGAGGATCTAACGAAATTGGAAGCTTCCTCCGGGTTATCAAATATCTTGAAACTGGCAGTGGGAATGTGATATTTCTTCATAAATTCTTTTGCAAATACCTTGCTGCCCTCAATTTCGGCAGCTAACTTGGTCGGTCCCAGTATTTTTAAGTTCCTTTTCTCAAACTCATCCACAATCCCCAGGGTCAAAGGAAGCTCAGGCCCTACCACGGTTAGATCAACCGAATTCTTTTGGGCAAAATCTGCCAAGCGGGTTAAATCCTCCACTTTAATATCAACGCATTCAGCCAACTCAGCCATTCCGGCATTTCCCGGCGCGGCAAAGAGCTTATCCACCAATGGGCTGGAGGCAAGCTTCCAGACCAAGGTATGCTCTCTGCCTCCACCACCTACCACCAGAATTCTCATGGTCAACTCTCCAAAAAAATAAGGTTCATGTGCTTAAATTCTGACTGGTTTAATATAAATCAAATTTCTTGGTAAAGGCAAGCGTTTTTTTGTTGACAAAAGGACTTCGAGTTTATATTTAATAATGGTGTTCCTTGCAAAAAAAAATCACATGCCACTGTTGTTAGTGTGATCTGCATGTGGAATTCTGAGCTTGGACTAATTGAACTATTGAACTTTTGAACCATTGAACTATTGAATTTTTGAACCCTTGAACCTTTCTACCCGATATATCGCTCAAGTTGGCATAATCGCCAGCCTGTATGCGGCAGTTACCATAGCGCTGGCGCCGATAAGCTACGGACCCATTCAGGTGCGAATCTCCGAGGCTTTGACCGTTCTTCCTTATTTGACCCCTGCCGCCATACCCGGACTTTTCGTCGGATGTGTGGTGGCAAATATATATGGTGGATTGGGCATCTACGATATAGTGGGAGGTAGCCTGTGCACCCTTTTAGCCGCCTTTTTGACCTATCTTTTGGCCAGAACCCGAAAGCCGATTTTAGCCCCCCTTCCACCAATCATAGTCAATGCTTTGGGAGTGAGCTTGTATCTTCATTTTTTATTTCAGCTTCCTTACTGGATTACCGTAGCCTATATTGCCATAGGCGAAATCGGAGCCTGCTTTGTTTTAGGATATCCTCTGTTGTTGATCATCCTAAGAAGAAAAAAGCTTGTGGAAATGTTCAAGCGGTGACTAGATAAACAACATTCCTCATTCATTCCCTTTTAATATCCCAATTTTGCAAAATCTGCCAAAGTTTCACCACTACGTTTATTTTGAAGAAATAATTAAAACATTTTTTGAGAAAAACAACCCTGTCTTTTTCCCACCAACTTCAGCTTTTTGGTCTTCGTAACAAAAATGAAGTATTATGAGGTAGGAGTTCTTTCAATCGCTTCAAGGAGTTGTTCTATGAAGACTCTATGTTTAAAAAGTTGTCTGGTGTTGTTTTTCATTCTGCTCACCGCCCTTTCCACATACGCCCAAATGGGAGAACCATGCCGGGCAAAGATATCCTTTTCTGAAACCATGTGGGATTTTGGGTATGTTCCCAAGACCGGAAGGGTGTCACACACCTATCAGATTAAAAACATTGGGCAAGACACGCTTATCATCGTTAAGGTCAGAACAGGCTGTGGCTGTACCACTGCACCTTTATCCAAACAAAGGATAGCTCCTGACCAGACCGCAGATATGAAAGCTATTTTCAATCCAAGAAAGATAAAGGTAGACCAAACGACCAAAAAACTTCAGGTGATTTCCAACGATCCCAACAATCCCTTTGCAGAGGTTCAATTCACGGCAAAGATAGGAAAGAGCAACTCCTTAGTTAAAATTACACCCACAGGGATTGATTTCGACACCGTCTCCCAGGGAACCGAAGATGAAAGATCTATAACAATAGAGAACATCTCTGGAGAAAAACTGTCCATGGAGCGGATAGAGGGTCCAGGAGAAAATGTCGAATTGGACTTAGAAAGCAAAAGTCTTAAACCCGGTGAAAGCATTCAGATCACCCTGAAGTTGAAAAAGGAGGCAACTTCCGGAAATCTTCATACCTCTCTTACTCTGGACTTTGAGTGCTCCAAGATAGCCAGAGTCAGCATCCCCATTGGGGCAGTGATAATCCAAAAATAAACTTCAGACGCCGATGCTCATCCAGCTTAAACTTTCTCACATCCTTCTCAAAACCCTGGTCATAATTCTTATTGGTTCAGCCATAGGTTTAACCTACAATGCCATCTCGCCCGGCGGAATCGCCTTGAAGGGGAACTGGAGCCCCAAAGTAAATTCTGACAGCTTAGTGGTTCCCTATGGATATGAGGAGGATGTTGATCCACCTGCTATCAGTCTAGATTACGCCATGATGAAATTTCAATCGAAAAACACCATTTTCTTAGATTCGCGTTATCCAGAAGATTTCAAGGCTGGACATATCAAGGGAGCCATCAATCTCCCTTATGAAGAGTTTGAAGAACATGCTTCTCTGGTTTTGTCAAAGCTCCCTGAAGATGACGAGATCATAGCTTACTGCGACGGCACCGAATGCGAAACCAGCCTGCTTCTGGCAAGAGAACTACTGGAGCTGGGGCATAAAGACGTGAAGGTGTTCTTTGGCGGATGGCAAGAATGGCAGGAGGCAGGATTATCGGTAGAAACTGATAAATAAATATAAAAATGAAAATACTAAAAGAACTGATTCGGATAGTTACAGACAAAAGAGTTGTGTTGCTCTTCAGGTTGGTTTTGGGTGTAACCTTCATTTATGCCAGTATAGACAAGATCGCTCATCCTGAGCAGTTTGCCAGAATAGTATACAACTATAAGATTCTTCCCCAGTTCTTGATAAATATCTTTGCAATCACCCTCCCCTGGGTTGAATTCATAGCCGGTCTCTTTTTGATACTGGGAATATTCACCGAAAGCGCTTCTCTTCTGGTTTCTTTTTTGTTTATAATCTTCATCATCGCCACCTCTATAAATCTCATCAAAGGCGTAGACTTAAACTGCGGATGCTTCTCCACTGATCCTGCCGGGAAAAAAGAAGGAGCTACTCTGCTTATCAAGGATTTAATTTTCCTCTATATGGGAGTCATGGTCTTCTTCTTCAATAAAAGTTTTGCTGCCCTCTCCACTCTTCTTCAAAAGAAGTCTTTACCTAAACGGTAGACAGCTACCTGTCAACTATTGAACCTGTCATCCAAAATAGGAGTGTAGCGGAAACCTTCAGGTTTCCATGATTACAAATGGAAGGCTGAAGCCTTCCTCTACACTTAAAACGATTTTTGGGATAATCCCTTTAATGTTTGGATGACTCTTGGGAAGTCTTCAGAATATCTTAGATTTCAAAGAGAGGCTATTGTGTCTATTTCCTGATAGTCTTTACTTCTCTTCTTCTGGTTTTAATTCTAAAATTGGCTGGGCGGCATCCACCAAGTCGCCGGGTTTGAAATTTACCTTTTCCACTTTGCCTTTCACCGGCGATTTGATTTCATTCTCCATCTTCATCGCCTCCACAATCACCAGACCCTGTCCCTTCTCCACATCATCTCCTTGTTTCACCAGTATCTTAACCACTTTTCCGGGCATGGGAGAGGCGGCGACAGGAGCTTCCTCAATGGCGGCCAAATCGGCTTCGGATGCTGTGACGCTTTCCGATTTTGCTTCCTGAATGCAGAACTGTTCCCCACCAATGGAGAAATATTTTTTACCCTTGGCTTCGGCGAAATAGACGGTGAATGCCTTGTCGTTTACCAAAAGAGAAAGGCAATTATCGGAGATGAGAGAGGAGTCAACCACATATTCTCTGTCTCCAAGGCTCACCCGGTATCGCCCATCCTTGAACTCAACCTGGAGCTTGTGAACTTTCTCGTCTATGTTGAATTCTAGTTCCATGGCTAAATGAATTTAGAGCTTAGAGCATAGAGCTAAAAGTTTACAGCTTCTTCATAAAAGCATGGATCATCGCACGGAGTTCTTTACCCTCATGCAATAAACCTGGAATACATTTGATTTCACAAAGTTTAAGCCGTTCCACTAAGTCCAAAATAGTTAACACCTCATGAGTGGATCTGTGCGCATATTCCAAGAATAATCTGAATTCCTTCTGAGAATCACAACCAGCCCCTTCTGCAATATTCAACGGTATGGAGCAAACCGCTCGTCGGATTTGGGAGGTTAAACCATATTTTTCCATCGGAGGTAAGCGGGTTGAAAATTTGTATATTTCAACTACATAATCCATTGCCCTGTGCCAAATCTCTAATTTCCTATAGTCCTTCAAGTTTCTCCAAAGATTTTCTTGTTCTCTCCGCTCTTTGCTCTCTGCTCTCCGCTTTAATCTCCCCCGATGCTCCACTTACCCACAGTTAACCAGGGACTGGGCATCTCCTCTTTACCCCGCGCCCTCTTTCTTGAAGCGGTCTTGGTCTGAGAAGATATGGCTGCGGCTATCAAAGCTTCATTTATAAATCTCTTCTCTTTTTTCTTCTCTTTTAAGTCTGACATGTTCTTATCGATAAAGTTCGTCTGAGTGTTTCCGGCGACAAATTCGGAATGATCCATAACCGACGCCAAAAAATTAATGCTGGTCTTGATCCCTAAAATGGTATAGTTGGACAGAGCCAAAATCATGCGTTTGCGGGCATCCTCTCTGGTCTCTCCCCAGGTGATCACCTTGGATAGAATTGGGTCGTAATATACTGAAACATCAAATCCAGAAAAGATGCCACAATCATGCCTGATTCCCGGACCAGAAGGTTCCTTCATGAAAAGGATCTTGCCTGAGGATGGGAAAAAGTTGTTTTCCGGGTCTTCTGCATAGATTCTACATTCTATGGCATGACCCCTTTGTTTGATATTCTCTTGGGTGAGTGATAGTTTTTCTCCGGAGGCTATTTTTATCTGTTGTTTCACCAGATCCACTGCGGTGACCAACTCGGTGATGGGATGCTCCACCTGAAGTCGAGCATTTACTTCCAAGAAATAGAAATTTTTGTTTTTGTCCAAAAGGAATTCGACCGTTCCGGCATTATTATAGCCTGAAACTTTTATCACCTTTTTGGCCACCTCGCCCATCTTTGTCCTGAGCTTATCATCCAAAGCACAGGATGGCGTCTCCTCCACGATCTTCTGGTGTCTTCGCTGAATGGAGCATTCTCTTTCGCACAGATGAACCACGTCTCCAAAATTATCCGCCAGCACCTGAAACTCAACGTGCCTGGGCTCTTCTATGTATTTCTCCAGGTATACGGATTCATCTCCGAAGGCAGATTTAGCTTCACGCATTCCAGCTTCAATTCCTTTCTCCAACTCTTCAGGAGAGTTTATGATTCGCATTCCCTTCCCCCCACCTCCTGCGGAAGCTTTGATCATCACCGGATAGCCGATTCGCTCTGCCTCTTCTTTAAATCTTCTCATATCTTTCCCACTACTCATCATGCCAGGAATAATAGGAATCTTAGCTTGGGTCATAGTCTGGCGCGACGCCACCTTGTCACCCACCAATCTCAAAGCCTTGGAATTCGGACCTATGAAGATGAGTCCCTCTTTCTCACATCTTTCACAAAAGTTGGAATTCTCCGCTAAAAATCCATAGCCCGGATGAATGGCATCCGCACCCGCCTCTTTTGCTACCTGGATGATTTTATCTATATTCAGATAGCTTTCCAGAGGAGGTGGATTGCCAATTAAAAAAGCCTCATCGGCCATCTGGACGTGTAAGGAGGTTCTATCCACGGTGGAGAAGATGGCCACCGTGGGAATGGACATTTCCCTGCACGCATTGATAATCCTGACGGCGATTTCCCCGCGGTTGGCTATGAGTATTTTCTTTATCATGCAACAATCAAAAAGAGGGTTGAGTCTCAATTCTCTCAACTAAATTCAGAAGTTTCTCCAACTTTACAATCAAATCACTTGCCTTTTCCCTGAATTCACGGGCAGCAAGTTGAGATAACGCAGAAATAGCTACCTGAATGTTAACCGGGATTTCATTCGGGACAAAAGACGTTGATTCACTTGCCAAAAATAATTTCAAGTCATTGCAGGCTGACTCGATGGGTTCCACAAAACTCCGAATTACGTCTTCAGCAGAGTCATGATTTTCCAAATCCATCTTCAATTCAATGGCATGCGCTAAAACACCCAACGATAGAATCTGCATAGCTAAACCCGGAGACATCTCATCTAAATTATCTGTATTCACAAAGCTACTCGACCAAGGGCTACGTGGTAATCCCTTAGCTTCGTTTGGTACCCTGGAACCTATCTCCTCTGTCTTCTCTTCTTTCCATTCCTCAGGATCATAGTTCTCACAGGTTTCCTTTTGTTTACATTCCGGACACCACCCGTCACACCCATCATAGACCACAAATCCATCTTCCTCTCTCTCCAATTGACATAGAGGACAATCATCGTGAAGTCCGTCATCTTTCAGGAATTCCCGTTCTCTCTCCTTAACGGTCTCTTCATCCGGGCTATCTAGATGAACTAGGCAGACATCCCCAAGAATGGAAAACGGAGCCTGCTTGCCGTAGTGAATCTTGATGTATTCTTCTATACTGCCGAACTCCTTTCGAACCCAATCCAGTTGTTTTATGATTTTCTCTCTCTTCATAGCTTTTTAAGATGTTGTGAACGTCTTCACCATGATGTTTGGCACTTCTCCACTTTAGTAGTTAGAATACCTAAGTAAGATTACGATTCTTCGTGACTTAATTGGGTTGACATTCTGAAGACCTCACCCCCTGTCCCCCTCTCCATAAAATGGAGAGGGGGAACAAAGGGGGAGAGGTAGGAAAAGTCCGCAAGATCCATAGCACCTGACTTTACTTCTGTGTGGCAAATAGACCTCATATACCACCAATCATCTCGGAGAAGACTCCGATATTTTCATTCAGACCAGTTGGGTCTTCTCTTCTCCAGAAAGGCGTTCATCCCTTCCTGTCCTTCGTCCCCTATTCGCATGGAGGCGATCATATCAGCAGTGTAAGTCTTTGCTTTTTCAAAACTCATACCGGGTACATTCTTTAAAAGCTCCTTACACATTGCTATCGCTTTAGGCCCGCTGGAGATTAAGTGGTTAGCTTTTTCCTGTACAGCTTGATCCAATTCCTCCAAGGGCACGACCTGATTCACCAGACCCAGTTCTAAAGCTCTTTTGGCAATAAGCCTTTCTCCGGTCAGAAAGAATTCCCTGCACCTTCCCTCGCCCACTTTTCTAATTACATAGGGAGAGATACATGCGGGTACCAACCCCAGCTTCACTTCGCTCAAGCTGAACTTCGCATTCTCTGCGGCAATGGCAATATCACATACCGCCACCAGACCTGTCCCTCCACCTATGGCCGCTCCATTCACCCTGGCAATAACAGGTTTTGGCAGAGAATACATCAAATAGAATAGCTCGGCTAATTTGAGCGAATCCTCGAGATTCTGCTCATAGCTAAAATTTATCATTTTCTTCATCCAATTCAAATCTGCTCCAGCCGAAAAAGACTTACCATTTCCGGTCAGAACCACTACTCGAACTCCACCATCCTCAGAAATCTTTTTGAAGACCTCAGTTAGTTCGGCGATCATCACCTCATTGAAGGCATTGTGAACTTCAGGACGGTTGAGATAAATTCTTGCTATTTTGTTCTCTGTTGAATATAAAATGGTCTCGAATCTCTTTTCTTTAGTCAATTTTTAGAACTCCTTTAATCACAATGAAAAATCATTCTATTGTCCGAATTTATTTGAGGGGTAATGAGCTTCATACAACCATTTTTGGTTGTATTTCCAGAAAACAACCTTTTTAGGTTGTAGAAGTCTTACATCCTGAAGACTCCAAATCTTTGATCGGGGATGGGAGCATTCAGTGCCATGGAGATGCCCAAAGCCAAAGCGGTGCGGGTATCCAGAGGATCTAAAATTCCATCATCCCAGATTTGAGCGCCACTATAGTAAGGGCTAGCCTCCTCATCATATTTTTTGATCGTGGGCTCCATGAATTTTTGTTGTTCCTCTTCCGTCATGGTCTTGCCCTGTTTTTTCAGCTGTCTCATCTTCACGGTTAAAAGAACGGAAGCCGCCTGTTCTCCTCCCATCACGCAGATTCTGGCATTGGGCCACATCCACAAAAGGCGCGGGGCATAAGCTCGTCCGCACATGCCGTAGTTTCCTGCTCCATAGGAACCACCCACGATAACTGTAAGCTTGGGAACGTCTGCATTTGCCACCGCATGCACCATTTTTGCCCCATCCCTGGCAATCCCACCGTGCTCATATTGCTTGCCTACTATGAAGCCGGTGATATTCTGCAAGAAGATAAGGGGAATCTTTCGCATGGTGCACAGATTCATAAAGTGGGCCGCCTTAAGAGAACTTTCAGAGAAAAGCACCCCGTTATTGCCCAAAATCCCAACCGGATAGCCCATGATTCGGGCAAATCCGGTTACTATGGTAGGTCCGTACAGTTCCTTGAATTCATGAAATCTGCTTCCATCAACTATCCTGGCAATGATCTCCCGGATGTCATATGGCTTTCTTATATCCCAGGGAACTATGCCATAGAGCTCTTCTGGATCATAGTATGGATCTTCGGGTTCGGTCACATCCAGTTCAAATTTTTTAGGCGTATCCAGACATTGGATAATGTTTCTGGCGATTTCGAGTGCATGCCTATCGTTTAGCGCATAATGATCAGCCACGCCGGATATCCTGCAGTGAACGTCAGCACCTCCCAACTCCTCGTCGGTCACTTCCTCACCGGTTGCCGCCTTCACCAGAGGGGGACCGCCGATGAAGATGGTCCCCTGCCTTCTGACGATCACCGCCTCATCGCTCATGGCGGGAACATACGCTCCTCCGGCTGTACAGGAGCCCATCACAATGGCGATCTGAGCAATGCCCATAGCAGAGAGGCGAGCCTGGTTATAGAATATCTTTCCAAAATGATCTTTATCCGGAAAGGTTCCGGACTGATAGGGAAGGAAGATGCCACCGGAATCGACTAAATAGATACAAGGAAGCCGATTCTCCATAGCCACCTCTTGAGCCCGAACATGCTTCTTTATGGTAATGGGAAAGTAGGTTCCTCCCTTAACCGTAGCATCGTTCGCTACAACCAGAACTTCTCTTCCATGCACTACCCCCACTCCGGTGACCATGCCTGCGGCAGGCGCTCCGTCCTCATACATATCATAAGCCGCCAGAGGAGACAATTCCACGAAGGGAGTATTCTTATCAAACAAAAGGTCCAGTCTTTCCCTGACCAGGAGTTTTCCCCGGTCGTGGTGCCTCTTGCGATCTTTTTCCGGTCCCCCCAATGCTATCTGCTTTAATATCTCCTGATACTCTGCGACCAACCTCTGCATTTCAGCTTTATTCTGCTGAAACTCAGAGCTCTTTGTGTCTATTTTGCTCTCTATTCGGAACATTTTTGTATGCGGAATAGTTAAAGGAGTGCATCAGCTTGCTGATGCGGTTTTAAAGATCGCGAAAGCAAGCTTTCGCACTCCAAAAACACCTTTTCAACAGTCCCCAACCTTTACACTCCGGTTAAAATCGGCCCGGCCTAATGAACCGAGTCCTTGCGTTTCTTAAGGAACTTCTTACCCTGGAACATATTTGTATCCGTAACACAGAATACCTGCCTCACCATCCTGCTGGATCTTCCGGAATTCCAGCCTCAGCTTCATTCCAATTTTAAGCTGATCCGGCTCGCAATCAGCAATCTGGGCTAACAGTTTAGTCCCATCATCCAACTCCACTATCCCCATGGGATAGGGAGACTGATCCACAAATTGGCTGGGTGCTACACGGATCACGGTATAGCTGACCAGTTTCCCTTGATCCTTGAGTTTTACATCCTCAAAATCCCTGGATTTGCATTCAGCGCAAATGAGCCGCGGGGGGAAGTATATCTTCCCGCAACCTTTGCATTTCTTTGCCTCTAATCTGTATCTTTGGGGTATCTCTCTCCAGTATCTGGCTGGGAACATTTTGGTTACCTCCGAATGTCGGTTATCGTTTATCGGTTGCGAAGCTCGTTTCGATGCTCGAAACTCGGTTATGGAAACTCGAAAAACCTCAAACAAATAAAAATCAAATTCGAGATTCGAACTTCGACAAACGGACTTCGATACGAGCATCGACACCGTTAAACGAACTTCGACTTACTGAATTTACATGGCTTGCATTATGTGAACCACTGCGCTTCCCCCACTACCACCCATGTTCTGAGTAAGCCCGATTTTAGCGTCTTTGACCAGCCTGTCACCAGCTTCACCTCTAAGCTGATGAACTATCTCCACTACCTGCCCAACGCCGGTTGCTCCCACCGGATGCCCCTTGGATTTCAGGCCACCGCTGGTGTTGATCGGCTTTTTCCCTCCTATGGCAGTCATTCCGCTCTCGACGGCTTTTCCACCTTCGCCCTTCTTAACAAAACCTAAATCCTCCATCACAATTATCTCAGCTATGGTGAAACAATCATGTACCTCCGCCAGATCAATATCGTCCGGCTTTACGTTTGCCATCTTGTATGCCACCTCCGCAGCCTTCACAGTGGCGGAAAGAGTGGTTAGATCCTTACGGCTGTGGATGGCGATGGTATCGGTGGCATTGCCTGATCCGATTATCTTTACCGGAGGCTTCTTTGATATCTTTTTGGCCATATCAGCCGGACACAGGATAGCACACGCTGCACCATCCGTGATGGGAGAACAGTCCAGTATGGTCAGAGGATCGGCTATCATAATGGAGTTGATCACCTGGTCTACCGTGACCTTCTGAGGAAACTGAGCTAAAGGATTTTTGGACCCATTTTCGTGATTTTTCACCGCCACCTGGGCTAACTGTTCTCTGGTAGTGCCATATTTATGCATATGACTTCTTGCCATCAGGGCATAAAGACCGGGGAAAGTGATCCCATGATAGACCTCGTATTCCTGATCAGCCGCGGTAGAAAGGGCGTAAGTGGCGCCATCTCCGCCCACATCGGTCATCTTCTCCACACCTCCTACCAGAACTATATCAGACATACCGGAAGCCACATCCATAAATCCTATTCTTACCGCCAGACCACCTGATGCACAGGCAGATTCCACCCGGACTGAAGGGATGGGGCCGGCTCCTAAGTAATCAGCTAAAAGGGAGGAAAGATGTTCCTGTCCCACAAAAATGCCGGAGGTCATGCAACCCACATACATGGAATCGATATGATCAACCCCGGCATCCTCAATGGCTAAAAGGGCACTCTCCACAAATATGTCCCTTAACGATTTCTGCCACAGCTCCCCCCACTTGTTCATTCCCACACCTATGATGGCAACATCTCTCATGTGTTTTCTCCTTTTTTTACTGAAAGTCACTCGTTAGTCGTTAGCGATGCTCGTATCGAAGCTCGGCTATGCGATGCGCGAAGCTCGAAACCCTCAACCTCTCTTAAAGTCTCTCCACTTCCTGGCCAAATTGTATAGTTGCCTGCTGGACTTGTCATAGAGATCTATCAACTGTTCACACAGCTCCGGATCCACGTATCGCGAATACAGGTCTCGCGCGTGACTCAAGCATACTATCATCTCATTCGATTCGGCCATGGCATCATCAAGATATTTCTGGAAACCTTTGTTCTGGTGTTTTTTCGAATAGCCTTCAGCTATTAGCCGAGGAACAGCTTTTGCTGATCTGCGCATTTGATTGGCTAAATCATATTGTTCCTCTTTTGGAAGCTTTGGTATAACCTTGGTGATGACCTCAATCGATCCTCTATAGCTATTTTGATATACCTCCAAGTCAGCAAAGCTCCTTATTGGACTTCTTACATTCATTTCAAATCTAAGTCTTTTCCCGCTTCGAATCTCGAACATCCAGCATCGAAACGAGCATCGCCACCGACAAACCAGCATCGATTAGTTTATGTTCACATCTTACATTTGTAAACAAAATTAAAAGTCAATCGTTTATCGGTGACGAAGCTCGTATCGAGGCTCGTCTCCTCGAGGCTTGAAGCTCGAAAATGTCATCTCCTCTGAAAATCCTTTCACTGCTACTCTGGGTTTTATCCAGCTTCGAATTCCCAGCATCCAGCATCGAAACGAGCATCGATACCGTCAAACCAGCTTCGATCAGTTTACGTTCCCATTCGGATCTTGCCTCTAAATTTGGCATATGTGCCGTAATCGATATATTTCTTATTGTTATCCAACTGGAATCTGGTATGGGGAGCCTTGTCCCGCACCTCCTCAATCCTGTCGGTAACTTCAAATATGAACCCATCGCTTCCCGCTCCGGAACCATAGGAGACCATCAGGATTTTATCTCCGGGTTTGGAAATATCCAAAGTCGAAGTAAGCCCCATGGGAGATGATCCAGAGTAAGTATTGCCCAATGTGGGACAAAGCCATCCCGGTTCTATCTGTTCCTTTGTAAATCCCAGCATCTTCCCTACCCTCTGGGGGAATTTTCCATTGGGCTGATGGAAGATAACGTAGTTAAAATCTTCCGGCTTCATGTTTGCCTTGCTCATGATCCCCTTAGCCGCTCCAATGATATGTTTGAAGTAGGCGGGCTCTCCGGTGAAACGGCTGGCATGCCGGGGATAGAATTGATGCTCCCTCCTCCAGAAATCAGGGGTGTCGGTCATATAGGAATTGGTGTAAAGCGCTTTTGCTATCAGATTCTCCTTGCCGAATATGAAGGATGCCGCTCCGGCAGCAGCCGAATACTCCAGAGCATCACCTGGAGCGCCCTGAGAGGTATCTGCTCCCACTGCCAAGCCATATTTGATCGATCCGGCTTCGACCAACCCTATGCAAACAAACATGGCTTCGCTTCCCGCCTTACAGGCGAACTCGTAATCAGCGCAATGTATATCCGGTGTAGCTCCAATTGCTTCCGCCAAGACAGTGCCGGAAGGTTTAACCGCATAGGGATGAGATTCAGATCCCACGTAAACCGCTCCAATCTCTATGGGATCAATGTTTGCGCGCCTCAAGGCATGCTTGGTCGCCTCCACCGCCATGGTTATGGTGTCCTGATCCGGACTAGGGACTGACTTCTCATACAACAAAAGTCCCTTCTTATAACTGGGGGCATCTGCACCCCACACCTTGGCGATCTCCTCTACCTTTATCCTGTTTCTGGGAACATATGCTCCGTAGCCAACTATTCCGACCATTTCCTCCTCACTTTTTTCATAGATAATGATTGGAAAGATTTACCTGCCAAAGGTGATCCAATTTTGTTTCATTTAGTGCAAATAAACCTTCAAAAACTATCACTATATACACAGAAAGGATGTTTCTGTCAAGTGAAATTTGTCACAAAGA
>JAGMFA010000209.1 GCA_023127875.1 Candidatus Zixiibacteriota bacterium | reverse complement strand
TTAAGATATATTCTCCTCCCAGACTGAATTTGACGATGTTGTCCCAGTTAAACTGAATCTTTGCATCCCTCACCCCCAGATAAATGGTATCCTGTTCGCCAGAAGTGAGAGTCATATCCTTGGTGTCAAGATATTCCAGCCTTGACCAGTTGACCGAACTTATGTCACAGGTGAGGGTTAATTTCTCTATAGGTTTGTACATCACCCCTACACCCACTTCTCCGGGAAGAGGGAGGGTGGTTTCGAAATCGCCATCCCTATAAGGGTAGGTGCCCCCACGAATTTCAGATTCTGAGGTGGGTATATCCGGGAAATACATCTCCAGATTGATGCTGCCGGAAAGGTCTATATCAACTGGGCTCTGATAGGAAAACCCAAATTGCAACTTGGGACTAACCTTATAGAGGATTCCCGCATTGAACCCCACTCCCCAACCATCGGTCTTCATATATGCGTCCACCGGAACGAAATCATAGGGTCGAGGATATATTATGGTGGGAACCAATACCGTTCTTCGCAGTTCGAAATCAGACCTTTGTATGCTCAAACCCAATCCTAAGGAGAGTTTTCCCTCCATAAAGCTTTTTGCCACGGTGGGATGCACATCCCAGATTAGAATGTCTGTTCGATGTTCAAACTTGGGATATGGAACGTCATTATCGAATCCTGAAGGAGGCTTGTACAGATCCCATTGGGATTCCAGTTTATAAGGCACATAGAAAGCCACTCCTCCGGTGAAACCCTCTATTTGAGTGAATTTATAAAATCCGGAGAAACTGGGGAGAAAGAATGCCCGATCCTCCGGGTAATACGTTTCATTAGGATAGCCAAAAGAATAACTGTAGCCTGCCTCTCCCAGATTTATCTTAGGGGTATACTCTGGACGGAAATTGAGGGTATATAGATTCATGGTAAACTCAGAGTTGGGCAGATATGCCAGTCCTGCCGGGTTCCAGAAGGCGGCGCTCCAATCGTCTGCCAATCCTCTGAAAGCCCCTCCCATGTTCAGGGCTTTGGATCCAACCCCGGGAAGGGCAAAACCACCCCCAGCTAAAGAGGAACTTGTCTGGATGAAAACAAACAACAAAATCACTCCAAGAAAAATAAAACGACTTTTCATCTTTCACCTCTTGCTTTTAGGTTTTACATAACTTAGCCAACAAGTTTTTCACCTCTGGCGGAAACGTTGCCAAAAATCCCGCTGAGGTTTTCCAAAATTAAAACATTATTTAATCTTTGTCAATGATTTTTTTTCATAAACTGAAAATTCATTATTTGCCAAGAATTTTGCACAAACCGATTAGAGAAATCCATTTGATGGAGAAGGGGATAGAAGGGTAAGCTTCAGACCTCTTAAATTCCACTTTATTATTCAAAAAACCCCTAAAAAGATTTTGTCCGGCGGGGTGGAATGTTTATATTACTTAACAAAAATGATGGTCACAAAAACTAATATGGAGAATCATGTCCACAGGATCCAGCGAAAAGAAGAAAAAAGATACCTTTCCTGATTTGATCAGATTGATGTCTGAGCTTAGATCCAAGAGAGGATGTCCCTGGGATAGAGAGCAGACACACAAATCGCTTCTGCCCTATTTGATCGAGGAGGCATATGAGGTTTTGGACACCATCGAGATGGGCGACGATGACAGATTAAAGGAGGAATTGGGAGATTTACTTTTGCAGATAATCTTTCATGCTCAAATAGCAAGAGAGGGAAGAAAGTTTGACATATATGAGGTGATAGAACATCTAAGTGATAAACTTAAAGCAAGACATCCCCATGTATTCGGAAAGAAGAAGGCTATCTCGTCAGAGGAGGTACTGAGAAACTGGGAACATATAAAACTGAGCACGGAGAGGAGTAAAAACAAATCAGTCGAAGAGGGTGAGCGTAGTCGAACCGTTCTCTCCGGCATCCCCCGTCATCTGCCCGCTCTGCTTAAAGCTTATCGAGTCCAGGAGAAGGTGGCAAGATTTGATTTCGATTGGAAGAGTGCAGAAGAGGTCTTTTCAAAAATTGAAGAGGAAATAGGTGAGCTGAAAAGAGCCTCCAGCAAGAAGAGGACGAAACAAACAGAAATTGAAGAGGAGATGGGAGATATCCTTTTCTCCTGGGTGAATCTTTGTCGGCATCTGAACATCAATCCGGAATTTGCGCTGAGAAAGACCATAGATAAGTTTGTGAAGAGATTCAATTATGTAGAAAGACAGCTAAAACGAAAGAAGATTCCGCTCAAAGAGGCCGGGCTCCCACTTTTGGATTCTTTGTGGGAGAAGGCAAAGCGGTCAGCGGATTCATCCTGATCCCGCCCTTGGCGGGAGAAGGAGATGCTTGACCTACGAAACTGGTATTTCTGACCTTACTGACCTTACTGGTGGTTGTTTTAAATTTTTTTCAGCCATTCGGCGGTGCTCCAGAGGGATTATTCGTCTCCCACAAGGGGAGTTTCTGTGTATGTATCATATATTCATCTCCCTTAACGGTGGAGCTATCCTTTTCACCATTAAAGTTATGGTTCGAAACTCACCATAAATGGTTCGACGCTCACCATAAATGGTGAATTTGATCTTTGTGGTAAGAGAGACTACGGGTTGGGTATCAGAATGGGGTTTTATCTTGGTGTCGGGTGCTCAGGGCTCCTGACCTATGAACTGTCCCACAGCAGAGCTGTGGGGCACCCGGCTATATTGATGAGTTGATTGTTTACTGCATGTAAAAAGATTCTTATGACAAAGGCATTCCCACAGGACAGAATTACTCGCCATTCGATTTACAAAAAAATATAATAGTTTAAACGAAATTAAAATCTAAAAATAAAAACGAAACCACATCTC
>JAGMFA010000208.1 GCA_023127875.1 Candidatus Zixiibacteriota bacterium | reverse complement strand
CTGCTATGACTGTCAGATCCACTGTTTTATTAAATGTGACTCCGAAATCATGAAGTCTTATAGTAGTATTAGGATCTGACGGCGAGTTATTGCTGAGATGTAACTCCACCTCTGGATTCGTGGTCCCGATGCCGACTTTGCCACTAAAATAGCCATCCCCATCAAAATAACCTCCCCATAGAGCACCGCTGCCAACTACACCAGCCCAGCCTCCAGTTCCTGATACACCAACATAACCATCTCCGAGCACAGCAGTTTCACCCATTAAATCAGAAATAACATGTAATTGCGCCATTGGGCCTGTCGTCCCGACGCCGACATCGCCGTCAGTTTTTATAATGAAAGCATCTATAGACCCGGGGGGATAGGGCATGGTCTCTGTAATTTGAAAGTCTTCAGAAGTACCATTACGCCATATTTGCCAATTATTTACCCCAGCTCCCGCAGAAGTAAGATTTATACCTGCATTACCGCCCAAATTACTTTTAAGAGTATACCATACATTACCCTTCCCTTCTGCTCCCTCCATGATCGCATTCCCAACAACATGTAATTTTTCCTGCGGGTTATCTGTCCCGATGCCGACGTTGCCAATGAGGCGGTAGATGTTGTCACCGGAGAAGTCCCAGTCGCCATCCGACTCAATGAAATGAACATAAATCGATTCGATGTAACAAAATTCCGTGCTATCAGCCCATTCAGAACGGAATGCATATGCAACGCTCACCATCTCCTTCAATGGTATCATCTCAGGGTCATCGCCAACTTTTACCCCTAAATATCTAACACCACCCTCGAAAACCGTATCGTCAAGGGGATTTAGAGCACCTAATAAAACATCGAATATTCCCTTTTCGACTACCATGGAGGTTTGTTCCTCCTCCCATAAGAGGATCGTCCCTTCCGAGTCTGCATAAATGGAAAATACCATTGATACGGTGGTGTCGATCAAAGCCCCTTGGGGTGTGGTTAGCTTCCCCTGGTAGTTAATCATTTGCGGCACTTGAGAATAACTCAAAGAATAAAAGAAAATGACCGCAAATAAAAGACCTGCAAAAAAGACTTTTGCCTTCATGGCTTTTCTCCTTTTAGAAATTAAGGTTAAAGGTTTTAGGTTAAAGGTTGAAGGTACTTTAAAGATTGTACTGGGGCTCATTTTAATTACCTCCATGTGGGTTAAGGGTTATTGGTTTGGGTTTTTCATTCCCCTTCCTCTCTCGTTGGTAGAGGACGCCTCGTCTTCTACCATCCATGCGTATGCATTCATACGAATCACCTTACCATCACGGATGAGGGCGTCCGTTCACGGTGAATCCGTTCAGGATAAATCCGTGACGAGCAAAGAACCTAACTTATTTACAAAATGTTTTTAACCACCTCCTTGGTATGGTTTTGAAAAGTTAGTGATTTGAAGTGAATGAAAATGAATTTGTTAGTAACTCCATTTATCACCTCCCTCGAAAATAAAGGGTGGACAAATCATCTCTCTTGTTGGGATAGGGGTTGCACCCCTATCCCCATTCCTCTGCGGTCAGACGACCGCCCGTCTGGGCGGACAGGGGTTCAACCCTTCAGGGCGAGCCTTCAGAACAAGCCCCTGTCCGAACCTGGGAAGGCAAGTTAAGTCAAAAAGATCAACTTTGCCCTTTCAAGTGAAAAGAGACTAAAAGGCAAAGCAGGAGAAAGACTTTGTAAAATTGGAATGTCAGCTATGTGATAAAACTAAAAAAGGAATGAAAAGTCCAGTATCAAACTGGAAATAATCTTTCTCCTACTCCAATATCCTATTCTATTTATATTCTTCTATTTAGTTGTTTATAATATAAAACACTCTAAAAATTTGTCAAGTATTTTTTTAGATAGTTGTCAAAATTTTCATTAAGCTATTGACCTCCAAATACTTATAGGTTATCCCTTCAGTGTAGTTTTGGGTTTTCTCTCAAAAAATTTTATCCTTTGGAGAAAATTATTAGTTAGTTCGAGGTACCTTACCCCGAACTTTGGTCGGGGGTGGGGGCACCCCCGACCAACAGGTTAGAGCTTTAATACCCGCGAATAAAAAACAATTTCAAAAATTTGCTTGCTTTTTGGCGAAAAGCACGTATTATATGAAAATTCAGACTTTTAACTGGAGGTAAAACATGAGAAAGACGAAGGCCCGCTTAGAGAAGGTAAAAAAAGCCAAGGAAGAAGCAAAAAAGAAACCTAAAAAGCTTAAAGCAAAAAAGGCTAAGGTAAGAAAGGCTGAAACCCCGGCTAAGGCGGGAAGGAAATTTATCTATTATTTTGGGGACAGGAAAGCGGAAGGAAATGGAAGGATGAAGGATCTTTTGGGGGGTAAAGGAGCAGGTTTGTCCGAGATGACCAATGCTGGAGCTCCTGTGCCCTCAGGGTTTACCATCACCACCGAAGCCTGCAAGCTCTTCTATCAAAATGACATGAAACTCCCCAAGCCCATTGAGAAGGAAATACGAAGCAATCTTGAGAGGGTGCAGAAATCGATGGGAGCGAAGTTTGGTGATCCTTCAAGTCCGCTTTTGCTTTCGGTCAGATCAGGAGCCAAGTTCTCCATGCCGGGAATGATGGATACCGTTTTGAATCTTGGACTAAACGACCAAACCGCTGAGGGATTGGTCAAGAAGAGTCAAAACGAAAGATTCGTCTATGACAGCTATCGTCGATTTGTGCAGATGTTCGGCAACGTGGTTTTGGGAATCGATAAGGATCAGTTTGAGAAAATACTTCAGAAGAAAAAGGATGCCAAACACATAAAACATGATGCCTCTCTTCTGGTGGAGGATCTAAAAGAATTAGTGCGAAAGTTTAAAGCCAAAATCAAGGAGAAAACCAGAGAGGAGTTTCCTG
>JAGMFA010000207.1 GCA_023127875.1 Candidatus Zixiibacteriota bacterium | reverse complement strand
AAAACATCATTATGACACAGCCTCAAAATGGAGAGGGGGATGGGGTGAGGTAAAAATGGTTTAAAAATTATCTCCCCTCTACAAGGATTTTTCCAATCCCGCCTATGTCCAACTCAATCTCAGAGTCCCCGTCGCCGCAGATTCCCTCCAGTCTGGTTTTTACTAACACCAGCGGTTTGATTAAGATTCCGTTGGTATGTATCTTTCCGCCGCGACCCACAACAAGTATCAGTCGGGCGGAGAGGTCTTTGGGAACCACCATATTGATGTTGCCGTAAGTGTTCTTCACATAAAGCTCACAATTCGTTATTTCTTCGAATTCCAAGTCGATTTTCGAATAGACCGTTTTGATCTCGTTTGTTCCACCCAGAAGGGTTATGTCTGAGCCATGGATAGAGCTGTAAACGGTGTTTGCCTCCAGTTGTCCTGTAAAATTTTCCACTTCGATTTCGCCGTAACTGGTTTCGAGAAAAGCTTTGCCCTCTTTGGTATTCACGTCCCCGACTCGGATCGAATTATAGCTGGTCTCAATATCCAACTCGCCCTCTATATTCTCCACATCCACTTCATTATAGGATCCGGTGATGTGGGTCTCCTCGGAGACGTCCTCAAGCTTGATATCTCCATACCTGTTGTTGATATACACCTTTTTGAGTGGACCCGAAATATCAAGGTCGAAACCTGAAGTCTTGGTCTCCACCACCATGTCCGGGGGGACGTATATATCCAGAGTCACTCCTATTCCGTAGTTTGTTCCCTCCCAGGGGGCGCCACGGGGAGTAGAAAGCTTTAAAGTCACCACCTCCCCCTCCCTTTCCAGATATATTTCCACCAGCTCGGTAAACTCTTTTGCCATCTTACGATTTTTGGCTCTAGCCCAGCATTCAAATTCCACCAGACAAACGTCCTCATCCCCCACTTGCAAATTTATCCCGCCTCCCAGATTAAACGGAGCGGTTAAGTGAAACTCCTCCACTCCCTCTCCAGACACCTTTGCCTGAGTGGCACGTGTGTATCGTTCAAAAGCAAATGCAACATCTGATGAACCAAAAACCCCCAAAAGAAAGATAATGGTAGCAGAGACAGAACTCAAAACGTTGGTTTTTTTTCGCAACCCGATCCTCCAGGTAAGAGACCTTTTTATTTCTCCAATTGTTCATACGATAATGACCATCTCGGAGTTTCGGAAAGTTTTCGCCGGCGTTGGTTCAAAGTGCCTCCACCCCCAACCTGATGAGTTGCGGTGCCGGGGTATCCCGCAACAAGGGCAACAGTGTTTTTCAACTTTTCACTTCTTCTTTTATCTGATTGACTTTTTCTGATTTCCTTTTACTCCACACTCTTCGAATCAGCCAAATGCCCAGACCTATAATAATGATAAACAAAACAACTATCTTCTCATAATGCTTGATCTGTCCGATCAAAGCTTCCAGGCTTGCGCCGAACATGTAACCCAAACTGCCGATTAGAATAGCCCAGATGGTGCAGGAGAGGAGGTCAAAGGGCAGATATAGTCCCTTCTTCATCCTCATCAGACCCATAGAGCCGGCTGCGGCTAATCTAAGACCGTAAAGGTATCGGGTGATGAAAATGGCCCAGATGCCATATTTGTCAAACAGGGTTTTAACTTTGGGATAATACGTTTTTGCAACAGGAAACTTCGAGATTATTCCTTCACCTTTATGCCTGCCCAAAAAATAAATAGTCACGTCCGCTGTATAAGTAGCTGCCAGGGCAATCAGCATGACCAGATTAAGATCCAAATATCCACTTCTGGCTAAAAATCCAGCCGCAATCAGAACCGATTCTCCTTCCAAAAGACACCCCAAAAACAATGCCGGGTATCCGAAATTTATGATAAGATCATGCATGTGGTTAACCTATTTAGCCCGGACGGCTCTCATCCGCCTCCCTAGTGTCTTGTAACGTAAATAAGTTTACAATATCATTGCGAGTGATACGAAGCAATCTCATAAGTCATTCCATAAACGACGAGATTGCCACGCCCTTCGGGCTCGCAATGACAAGCGTATAGATACTTCAGTTACATGACACTAGGAGATCGTATAATATCTGTTCGTTTGCTCTAAGTTGATGATTACTTTTTGATTCCCACATATTCATGACAGATGAAGTCGCAATAGATCAAAGTCATCGTCTAATGCCTTTATCGACCAAGTATTTCAAGATGAGGAGCAAAAAACCCATGGCAAATGAAGCCAAACCAACAATGCACACAATCCTAATAAGCTCGTCGCGAAAACCCAATATCGGTATCTCAAAGTGCTCAGGAGTAGTATACTGGAAGAAGAAGATGACAACAAGTATAAATAAAGGTAAGCTAAGGACTTTTATTACCGACGCCTTTCTTCGAAGAAATTTAAGCTCCTCAGTTGAAAACGTAATCCTCGGTGAAATCTCAAGGGGCCCTACTGAAGAGAAGGAGAAAAAATCTTTAATCAGTTCCAACAATCCCAAAGGGGCAAAGAGAGGATTGATACACCGATAAGCCTCTTTCTCTTTAGACTCTTCCTTGATTTTTTTGGCGATTTTCTGATAATTTCCATCGTATCGCAAAATAGTCTTAATGTCGGCCACAATTATTTTATTAGCTTCATTTTCTTTGTGAATTCTCGTAAGATGTTCATGTCGAGCTTTTCTGATAAGATAAATGTTATAGATTATTGCAATAATGCAGGAGAGCCCGGTAATTACTTCAATCATCAATTCTATCATATATCTAATATCTAAAACAAATTAGAAAATGAAAGTACTTTTTATACACCACATCGTTTTTTTGCACTTTGGGGCTGAAGATTTTCTCAGGTAACCCTTAAGCCCCGGACTTACTAAGGGGAGCATATAATTG
>JAGMFA010000206.1 GCA_023127875.1 Candidatus Zixiibacteriota bacterium | reverse complement strand
TTATTTAACGCAACATTATTGGGATATAGGGGGTGAGGTAGAAACAATTTTGCTTTTTTCATTTTTGATGGCATGGGTCCCGTAGACCCTCATCTAATCAATTGATAACAGAGTAAGGATACATCCTGACAAACGACTGCCGACGGCGGTCGGCGGACTGCGGACATTTTGAAGGATGATTTGTATGAAAGATTATTTCAGACTACTATCTCACCTTAAGCCCCATCTGAGATATCTAATTCCCGCCATGATATTCATGGTGCTTTTTGCAGCAATGAGCGGCTTTTCCATTACCATGATAGTTCCCTTCACCAAGATACTATTCTCTCCACCGGGGGAGGTCTCCCAACAAGCCTTTGAACAGGCGGACGCCCCGTCTGGGAGTGAAAATCAAAATCAAGAAAAAGAAAACTTGGTGGTGTTGTTGCCCAAGACATTGAAAGAAAAATTCAATCAGGTCATCGTGGGAAAGACTCATCTGGAGACATTGGGGCGATTCTGCATTTTGGTGTTTTTGATCTTCCTGATAAAGAACCTGTTCTGGTATGCCCAGAGTTTTCTGATCGTGAGGGTGGAGCAGGGGGTGATCATGGATCTGAGAAATAAGCTATACACTCATTTTCACCTTCTACCCTTAGAATATTTTCACGGACAGAAGACCGGGGTATTAATTTCCCGAATTACCAATGACATTACGCTGGTGAGAGGGGCGGTGGCAAACGGTTTTGCTCAGGCCCTACGTCAGAGTTTCCTTCTTCTGGTGTATCTGTTCATAGTATTCTGGGCAAGTTGGAAATTAGCCTTCATCGCTCTTTTGCTTTTTCCCTTTGCCATATTGATAATCGGGAAGTTCGGGCAGCAGGTGAAAAAAGGAAGCGCCATCACCCAGGAGAAGATGGGAGCTATGACTTCGGTATTGCAGGAGACTATCTCCGGCATAAGGGTGGTGAAAGCTTTCGTGATGGAGAAATTTGAGGTCAAAAAATTCACCGACACCACCAGAGATTACTTCAAGACCATGGTCAAGCTCACCAGAGTTGGTTCTCTGGCTCCGCCTTTAACTGAGGTTATGGGAGTGTTTGCCGCGGTTTTGCTTTTGTGGTTTGCCGGTAAGGAGATTCTATCGGGAACTTTAGACCCAGGAAGATTCTTTCTTTTTCTTTTCGCCATGCTCTCTTTGATGCAGCCCCTGCGGACCATAAGTCATCTGAATATCGACATTCAACAAGGGCTGGCTGCCGGCAAGCGTATCTTCGAGGTTTTGGATACCCAGCCGAAAATCAAAAACTATCCGGATTCGATCAAAAAAGAATCTTTGGAAAAAAACGTCTCCTTTGAAAATGTCTGCTTCAGCTACGACGGTAACAAAGAGGTTCTCTCAAATATAAGCTTTGAGGTGAATGCTGGCGAAGTGGCGGCTTTGGTGGGTCCTTCTGGAGCGGGCAAATCCACCTCCATGGATCTGCTTATCCGATTCTATGATCCCACCTCCGGAGGGATCAAAATAGATGGAATCGATCTGGAGAAGATCGAGTTGGGTTCTTTGAGAAATCTGATGGGGATCGTAACCCAGGAGACCATCCTGTTCAATGACACCGTGTGGAATAACATCGCCTACGGTTATGAGCAAGCATCCGAAGATCGGGTTTCCGATGCCGCTCGGGCGGCCAATGCCCACGATTTCATCATGGCCATGCCTCAAGGCTATCAGACCATAATTGGAGATCGGGGGGTCAAGCTTTCCGGTGGAGAAAAACAACGACTGGCAATTGCCCGTGCCCTGTTTAAAAATCCGCCCATACTTATATTCGATGAAGCCACCTCCTCTTTAGATTCCGAATCTGAAGCCTTAGTTCAGGAAGCCATTGACCGGCTGATGAAAGGACGCACCGTGTTCGTTATAGCGCATAGACTGTCCACCATCCAGAATGTAGATAAAATCGTGGTCTTGGATCACGGTCGAGTCGTCCAGGTGGGAGATCACAAAAGTTTGATGGAAGAAGGGGGATTATACAGAAGACTTTACCAGATGCAGTTTAAAATCTAAGACGCCGGTAGCCAGTAGGCAGTATTCGGTACGCAGTAGGCAGTAGGCAGTATGCAGACAATAAGCTGAAAAAACACAAGAGTGTGTAGGTCATGCATCCCCCGATTTATCGGGGTGCTTGACAAAGGAGAATTTGTAGGTCCGAAATGTCCGCATTTGGGGACTTTCGGACGATTTTTCCGTTTTAGGGACGGGATGAATTCCCGTCCCTATGGGTGGATGGGAATCATCTTCCATAGGGCGGGGTTCATCCTGAAGGGATTCACCCTGAAGGGCATTCAGCCCCGCCGATCGCTAAGCAGGTGAGAAAGAAAGATGAAGTTTATCTGCGACGATAATTTAGGGAAATTAGCCAAGTGGCTAAGAACCCTGGGATATGACACGCTTTTCTTTGACCCAATTGAGGATGGTGAGTTAGTCTCAAAAGCATTGAAAGAAAATCGGGTAGTGTTAAGTCGAGATACCCAACTATCTCGATTCAAGCTCAAGTTAGGTGAAAGACTACTTCATTTGGAAAGTGATAAGCCTTTGGAGCAATTAAAGCAGGTGGTTAAGCACTTTAAGTTGAAGCCAAACAAGAAGCTACTTTTCTCCCGCTGTTTGGTCTGCAATCAAGTCTTAGAGAAGGTGGAAAAGGAAGAAATCAAAGATAGATTATATCCATACGTCTATCAAACTCAAGACAATTTCATGCATTGTCCCAAATGTGACAGAATCTTCTGGTCAGCCACCCACGTGGAAAAAATGATTAAGACTCTGTCGGAGAGTGGTGTCATTTGACTTCGTCTGCCCATCCTAACCGGATGTCAATTAGCAACTTACATTCTCATGCAAAAAGGATTCATTAGTTCAACCTTTGCACTAGTGCTTTATTAAATAACATATGTTCTCTTTTGTAATTTTTGTGTGTCTGTCGGGTCCCCGACCCGACAGAAACCTCCCGCCAGGTCAGGGGACCTGGCGGGCA
>JAGMFA010000205.1 GCA_023127875.1 Candidatus Zixiibacteriota bacterium | reverse complement strand
CCTGATTTTGCCAGTTTTTTATACCTTTGCTCCATCTCTATTACAATCTCAGAAAGCACATGTTCCGCCACCTTGGGGTTGGTGATCACAGATCTTTCCAGATGAGGAATCCCCTGATAAACTGAAAGCTCCAGCATCTTGGGATCGATCATGACGAACCTGATCTCCTCCGGAGCAAGCCGGTAAAGAAGGCTGGTGGTTATAGCATTTATGCATACTGATTTGCCTGATCCGGTGGATCCAGCAATCAGAAGATGGGGCATCTTTCCCAGATCAGTTACAAAGGGTTCCCCGGAGGAGGTTTTACCCAGAACCAAAGTCAGCTTGGCATCGGCATTTTGAAAAGCGGGAGAGGTAAGTATCTCCTTTAAGTAAACTGTCTGCGAACTCTTATTGGGAATCTCCACCCCGATCGCCGCCTTTCCGGGAACCGGAGCCACGATTCTTACCTTCCGCGCCCGCATGGCTAAAGCCAAGTCGTCGGATAGATTCACCACCTGATTCACCTTGATCCCTGCGGCTGGCTTGAACTCATACCGGGTTATGACCGGACCGGGATAAATCTCAATTCTCTCGCCCTCGATCTCCACACCGAAAGTGGACAAAGTCCCTTTAAGAATCCTGGCGGTCTCATTTAGCTCCTCCTCCGACACGGACGATTTTACGTAAGGCGGATCATTTAGAAGATCTAAGGGAGGAAATCTGTATCTTCCTTCTATACTCTTTTCTTCTCCCCGCATAAGCGTGAGGGATGACCTATCCCTGCTCACAGAAGGGACTTGGGGAGTGATTTTTTCTTCCTCTGACAAAGATGTAGCTATCTCCGCCACCGGGAGAGCTTGCTCGGCTCTCTTTTTTGCTTTAGACTCCTTCTCTCTTTTGACCCTTTGCCGATGAATTCTCCTCAGCTCTCGCCATTTGCTTCCTTGACTCAACAGTCTCTCCAGCATCCGTTTAAACAGGAGAATAAAGTCGCTGGGTTTAAAAGGTGTGATCAGGGCAGCCAGCATGATCAGAGAGGCGATCAATAAGATATAAGAGCCTGCGGTTCCCAGAAGCTTCAGAGAGATTTTCCCCAAAGCGGAAGAGAGCCACCCTCCCAAAGTCACCTGAGAAAAATCTATCACCTCCTTGCTCCTGATGGCTGGGAGGCTAAAAAGGATTCCCAGGATAAAGATGAAAATGAAGACAAAGAGAATCTTTTTTGAGATGAGGGCAAGTCTCACCTTGGGAAAACAGCTTATTCCCAAAAGAATAAGAAACAACGGTATAAAAAATCCAGAGTAGCCAAAAGAGTAAAGGATAAGATAGGAGACACCGGCTCCCACAGGACCACACTGATTGTTGAATTTTTGGAAGAAGATCTCCGCTAAGTTATGTAAACTTAAGTCTTTCTGAAGAAGCTGGTTGTCGCTTGTCTTATCATAGCTGAAAAGCGATAGCCAGATAAATAGGGCTAAAGCTATCAACAAAATTCCCAAAATCTCTTTTTTTCTTGTGTCCGATGTGGTGGTTGAAACTCTCATGACGCTTTTATCTCATTTGCTTCCGGCAACACTGTTTGTGTTGCAAATGTAATTTAAAACTATAATTTACCCTGTCAATAAAAATATAACACCTGAAGGCTTTCTCATTTTTTTCAACCCACAGATTCTCCCTCCCTTTAGATGAAATCCTCAAAAAATTTTTCCTCCGAAATATTTGACTTAAAAGGTTATCAAATTTCCACCCCCATCTTTATTCTTCAAACTCTGGGAAATGTCTTAAAATGTAAAATGGTGCAAACAAACCAGACGCCACAAAGAAAAGAAGGGTCCTCGGTTAAAAAAAAGAAAGGCAGGGACACATTGTATTTTTAGTGTGCCCTGCCTTCAAAAACGTGCTTTTTGTAGCCAGGTTTTACTTCACAGCATCCTTCAGTTGTTTGCCGGCTTTGAATTTCGGCACTTTGGAGGCGGCGATCCGGATGGGTGCACCCGTTTGGGGATTTCTTCCCATTCGGGCTTTTCTCCTGGCTACGGAGAAGGTACCAAAACCAACGAAGCTAACCTTCCTGCCCCTCTTCAAGGAGCCTGTGACTCCATCAAAGAAGGCCCTGACAGCCTTATTGGCCTGCGCTTTGGTGACCTTTGCCTCTTTGGCGATCCTGTTAACCAGATCCTCTTTGGTCATCTACTCACCCCCTTTATGACTCTTAAAGGTTCAACGGTTTTTGTTTTTTTCATCAACACGTCGAGAATACAATATTTTCAAGGGTTTGTCAAGAACTTTTTTAACTTTTTTTAATTTTTTTAAGAAAAACGGCTTAACCATGCCTTTTGAGGAAATCAATAGAAATCTGGTGTGCCGCAACCTGGTGCATGACGACTTTTCGCCGGAGACCAGCTTTTTTGTCGAGCAGTCTCGCCTTTGGCGAGACATGCTCGACCTACAAAACTAACTCAAAGGTGCTGAATACGAGCGGGACATGAGTTATATTTGATACCCTACAGGTAAGTTTGAATTGGGGTTGTTGCTGAAGTCTTTGAGTTTAGGGAGGGGAGATGACCATAAATTGCTTGCGAAGGAGGAAGAGATTTTACATAAGGGTCTTCTCCAAAAAGGTTGCTAATATGCGTATGCATTCATACGAATATGAGTTTGATTTACCACAAAGAACTAAACTTCAGGTTCTATGGATCCTGCGGTGTGAACCATTTGATTCACACCTATGGACTTTTTCTACCTTATGAAAGTATCCCCGAAAATTCCTCAATTTGCCTTTGCATTTTCTGAGCTATTTTGCTATTATCCATCCGGAAGCCTCCTTCGTTTATGTAGATTCTCTTGGTTAAATCATTCTCATAATCTACAAAGGGAGGCTTCTTTTTTCAATAAAAAGTATCCCCATTTTTTAAAGAGAAAAAAACACCTTCACCTTTCCGATTCTTGATTCCCCTTATCTTACAAACACTTCCGTGATTTCATGCCTCGTTTTTGGGGATACTCCTGTAATCTTAACTGTTGTCAACGCAAATCAAAAATGTC
>JAGMFA010000204.1 GCA_023127875.1 Candidatus Zixiibacteriota bacterium | reverse complement strand
AACCCTTCTGGCAACGCAATTATTATGAACACGTAATTCGCAATGAGAAAGAATTAAAGAGAATAAGGGAATACATCCAGAATAATCATTTGAAATGGGAACTGGACAGGGAAAATCCAGATTCAAAGAACTTCAACTTGGACCATGATTTATACTGGAAAGAAGTTTATGAACGCCGTAGGAGGTGAATCTGTAGAGGCAATTCATGAATTGCCCCTACAGGAAAGATAATGAGGTCTTTGGAAGTATGAAGGTTGCTTTAATTCATGATTGGTTGACCGGGATGAGAGGGGGGGAGAAGTGTCTGGAAATCTTGTGTGAGCTTTTTCCGGAGGCAACCGTCTACACTCTCTTACATAAAAAGGGATCGGTTTCGGATAGCATCTCCCGAATGAAGATTAAAACCTCATTCGTTCAGAATCTTCCCTTCGCTTCAAATCACTATCAAAAATATCTCCCTCTTTTTCCCACAGCTATCGAGCAGTTTGACTTAACAGATTTTGATCTGATCATCTCCTCCAGCCATTGTGTTGCTAAGGGAGTGATTCCCTCTTCGGAGACATGTCATATCTGCTATTGCCATACCCCCATGAGATACGCCTGGGAGATGTATTACACCTACTTTTCCCGAAATAGTGTCAGTCCGCTCGTTCGTTGGAGTATCCCCTTTTTTATGAATTATCTGAGAACCTGGGATGAGAAATCCGCTGACCGAGTGGATCATTTTGTGGCAAATTCGCAGAACGTGAGGAGACGTATCAAAAAGCACTATCGCCGGGATGCAGAGATAATCTATCCGCCGGTGGATACAGAGTATTTTGGCTTAAGTAGAAAAGAAGGAGAGTATTATCTTGCGGTCTCTGCATTAGTTCCTTATAAGAGGATCGATTTAGCTGTTTTGGCTTTCAATGAAATGAAACTTCCTCTTGTAGTTATCGGCGATGGATCGGAGAAAAAAAAGTTGATGAAAATTGCTGAAAAAAATATTAAATTTATAAACTGGCAAGAGCGGTCAGAGTTGAAAAAGTATTATGCGGAATGCAAGGCTTTGATCTTTCCGGGAGAGGAGGACTTTGGCATCGTGCCAGTGGAGGCACAGGCTTGCGGTAAGCCGGTTATCGCATTCGGAAAAGGAGGAGCAACCGAATCAGTTAAGGGAACCTACCCTGATCAAGAGATCACTCCCTCGCACACCGGAATATTCTTTTTGCCTCAGACCAAAGATGCCTTAATTGAGGCAGTGCGTCGTTTCGATTCGGCAAAGTTTAATCCGGAAGGGATAAGAGAGCATTCACTTAGGTTTGACAGAAGAATATTTAAAAAAAAGATAAAAGAATTCATAGAGATAAAATTCGAGGGGCATAGAAAAAATCTGAGATGAAAAAGGAGACCTTCAGGCATATATTTCCGTTTTTTCTTTTCTTGGCGGATGTGATAATCATCTTTTCGTCTTTTCTTTTAGCCTACTGGGTGAGATTCTACTCCCCTTTCACCAAGATCGTTCCGGTCACCAAGGGAATTCCGTCTCTGTCGTTTTATCTTTACGGTTCGATCTTTGTGGTAGTAGTATGGGTGGCGGTGTTCAATGCTTACGGACTTTACAAAAGCGGCAGACCGAAGTCCGCTTTCGATGAGTTCTATCTTTTGGCAAAGGGTGCCACCTTAGGATTTTTGATTGTGATGGCGTTCACCTTCTTTTATCGCAGCACCTCTTATTCCCGTGCCACTCTGGTGGTATCCTGGGTTCTGGGCATAATTCTGCTTTATGGAGAAAGAAGGATCATGGTAAGGGTGGAGCGAGGCTTCACAAAGCGCGGCTACGGGGTGAAGAAGGCAGTAATTGTAGGAACGGGAGAGATGGGGCTTTCGCTCTACAAGAAGTGGAAGGAAAATCCTCAACTGGGTTATCAGCTTATTGGTTTAGTGGAAGGGGCAGGCATGCTTGGAGACCAAACCAATGCTGAAGATTCTGCTAACATAACAGTTTTAGGAAACATAAACGATCTTTCCCGGATAATCAAAGAGGAAAACGTGGAGTTAGTAATTTTGGCTTTGCCTTTGTCCTATCATCACAAGATCATGGAGATCATCTTAGGCTGTGAGGACTTAAAGGTGGAATTTCAGATAGTGCCGGATATGGTCGAGATGATGGCGGCAAGAGCAAAAGTCGTCTCTTTGGATGGGATACCTTTAATATCTTTGGGTCAAACCCCGCTGGAGGGATGGAACCGGATGCTGAAAAGGTCTTTGGATGTAACTCTTGCGTCAACAGGACTGGTGTTGCTCTCCCCTGTTTTTGCGACAATGGCTATTTTAATAAAGCTTGATTCCAAAGGTCCGGTGTTTTACAAGCAGGAGAGGCTGGGTAGAGATGGAAAAAGATTTGTTCAGTACAAGTTCAGATCCATGCTAGAAGATGCTGAGAAGAAGACCGGGCCGGTTTTTGCCCAAGAGGACGATCCTCGCAGAACCAAGATGGGAGCTTTCTTACGCAGGAATAACTTAGATGAACTTCCCCAGCTCTTCAACGTTCTGAAGGGTGATATGAGTCTGGTGGGACCCCGTCCAGAAAGAAAGTTTTTTGTCGATAAATTTAAAGAGGGGATCCCTCGCTATTTTCTGCGCCACAAGGTTAAATCAGGAATCACCGGATGGGCACAGGTGAATGGCTTGAGGGGAAACACATCCATAGAGGAGAGGACAAAGTACGATCTCTTTTACGTGGAGAACTGGTCCCTGGCTTTTGATATCAAGATACTTCTTCTCACACTGAAGGATTGGTTCTCCTCCAAAAATGCATATTAGAAAACAGTCGAATAGGTCTTCGACCCATGGCTGGCAGGCGTATTCGACCTACGGGTAATATGAAAACGCGTAGCAGAGGTTTTATGCCTCTGTGCGGTCGGACGACCCGTCCGGGCGGAGCCGTGAAGGCTCCGCTACGCGAGAAGAAAAACGATTGTAGATTCGAAATGTCTACAAAAACTTTCGGCAAAAAATGGGTTGAATAGTTCTTTGATCATATTCGACATACTTTTTTGAGGATAAAGCATTGGTAGCCGCAGGCTTCAGGGACTGTTGAAAAACTCTATTG
>JAGMFA010000203.1 GCA_023127875.1 Candidatus Zixiibacteriota bacterium | reverse complement strand
AAATATCAACAACTTACGAAAAAAAGCAAATTTTTGATTCAAACCCAAAAACGTCAGAAAGGTCAGAAACATCAGAATTACCTACCCCCAACCCCCTTTCCATTTTAACACACTTCGCATAAACGCCTCGCATCTGTTTCTAATACAAAGAACACGTTAATCATACCACATCGGTGGACACAAATTAACTTCGGTTTGCCATTGACATTAGTTTCGGTTGCAGGTAAATTAGAAAATATGAGAACTGGAATTGCAAACCTACCCCTCCACTATGGCTCAGCGCCCAGGTGGCTTTTTGATCGTATGAAGAAATTAGCCAGGGAGATTACCCACATCATCGTGTGGGAATATGGTCCGGAGGAGTTTCTTTTAAGGCTTTCCGATCCTTTCTGGTTTCAGGCTTTTGGCTGTGCCTTAGGCTTTGACTGGCATTCCTCCGGGGTAACCACCACCGTAGGAGGAGCACTGAAGGAAGGTTTAAGGGGATTGGAAAAAAGTTTGGGAATTGCGGTAGCCGGAGGCAAAGGCGCCACCTCAAGAAAGACGCCTGAGCATATCCAGACCTGGGCAGAAAGATTTCACCTGGATTCACAGATTGCCTCCAAATTGATTTATGCCTCCAAGATGAGCGCCAAGGTGGACAATACCGCAGTTCAGGATGGGTTTCAACTTTATCATCACAATTTCATCTTCACCAAATCCGGACTATGGACAGTGGTGCAACAGGGCATGAACTCTGATCTCCGCTCTGCCCGACGTTACCACTGGTTTTCGTCATCTTTAAAGGATTTTGTAGAGGAGCCCCATTCAGGAATCATCACTGAGAAGAAAACTAAGGCTTTGGATCTTACTGCCAGGCAGAGTCGCCAAACCAGAGAGACCAGCGTGGAATTGGTAAAAGATAGTTTTCCCGAATTGATCAAGGATGTCAAAAAGTTGTCCAAAGGATCATGGGGAGAAGTTTTGAACCTGCCCAAAGATCACCCCATTTATCCGGAGCATTTCAATACGAAAAGGTTGGAAAAGATTTTTCACCAGATAAAGGAGATTGATCCTCACAATTTTGAAAGATTGTTAGGAATCAGAGGAGTGGGACCCAGAACCATCTTAGCTTTAGCTTTGATCTCTGAGTTGATCTACGGCACAAAACCTTCCTGGAAAGACCCGGCCCGGTATTCCTTTGCCCACGGCGGAAAGGACGGACATCCCTATCCGGTGCGAAAAGATACCTATGACCAATCCATCCAGATCCTGAAAAAAGCCATCCAAAAAACAAAGCTATCCCGAAGTGAAAAATTGAACGCACTAAAACCCTTGCACTCTTTGATTCGGTAAAATCTTTTTTCTGGTGTGTCGAATGCTCTTGACATGAGCGACATCACGTCAAGTGGAAATCCAGATAGAACTTTTAAAAAAATATGTTGCGAAAATTTGACCGTTATATATTATTATATAAACGAGCTCCGATTCTTAAAAAGACGGGACAGTAGGAAAGGATGGAGACAAAATATGCCGGAGATTAAAAAGCTCAAAGAAAAATATCCTGGGGAATGGTTGGCTATCGAGATTACAGAGGAGAATGAATCTGGACCCATCAAAGGAAATTTGCTCATGCATCATCCAGACCATGACCACGTTTGGACTAAAATCGCGAATGATCCCAGAAGAATTTTCATAACCTTTGCTGGATCCCCAATCGAAAAAGGATATGCGGGGGCATTCTGATGAAGATCGATCCAAAAGAACCTGTGGTAGTAATCCAGGTAGAGATTTTTGGAGAAAGAGGAAGCAAAGTAGTAGAAATGGTCCTCGATACCGGAGCCACTTATACTATGATCCCTTGGAAGGTTGCAGAATCTTTGGGTTATGATCCAGCTTCTTCCCGTAATCGAGTTAATATCGTTACTGCCAGTAGCACTGAGATTGTTCCTTTAATAACCCTTAAATCAATTAAGGCTTTGGGCTTCAGCGTTGATAATTTGCAGGTGGCGTGTCATGATTTGCCACCTAAGAGCAGGGTAGATGGACTTTTGGGTTTAAACTTCTTAAAAAACTTTGATGTAGATCTCCACTTCAAAACGGGCGTATTGGAGTTTAAGGAATAGCAATGAAATAAAAGTCAATTACCTGTGCCCTCCCCATCCGAATCCTAAGAGAACCATCCAAAAAGCAAAGCTGTCCAGCTCGGAAAAAATACAAGCACTCAAACCCCTACGTTCTCTGGCATTATAAGGACTCAGGTTGGTAAATATTTAATTGTTTCTATACCTATTCATTTCTCCCAAATTCATCCGATAAAATAAATTGCAACGACTGTTTATTATTCGGACCAGTTAGACTATTATTTAAAGTCTAAAATACACTTTATCATTACTTCCTTTATGATGACTGGAGGGGCACATGGAAAAATTCAAATCATTTGTGATGAACCACTTTGAGGAATCGTTGGTTTTAGCGATCGCACTGGTAATCATCGTCGTCAACTTTTTTGTCATACAAAAGTTAGCTTTCTTGAATTTTTACTATCTTCCGGTTTTGGTCGCCGGTTATGTGATGGGCAGAAAGATGGCCCTACTCGCCAGCCTGTTCTGTATAGCGCTGATAGCATTTTCTGCCATCAACAATCCACACCTTTTTTTAACTGAAAAAAGCTCCCTGCTTCTGGCGACCGATCTTATGGTTTGGAGTGGTTTTTTGATCTTGGCGGCATATGTGGTGGGCACGCTTTACGAACAAAGGGAAAAGAAGATTTCGGAACTGAGAAATGCTTATATCGGAGTGCTTGAAATATTAGCCAAGTATCTTGATTCCTATGATCGATATACCCGAAGCCATTCCTTGAGAGTTGCGGATTATGCCACCAGCATTGCCGTCGCCATGGACCTTCCCCGAAATGAGGTGGAAAACATAAAAGTTTCCGCTCTTCTGCATGACATAGGTAAAATTGACATAAGCTCTGATCTGATAAAAAAAGCTGCCGCCCTTTCAACCGAAGAAAAAGAAATCATAGCTTCTCATCCACACAAAGGGGTGGAGCTGCTCTCCGCGGTGGGAGGGGTGCTCAAAGATGCCATGCCCATAGTTGAAGCTCATCACGATTTCTTCGT
>JAGMFA010000202.1 GCA_023127875.1 Candidatus Zixiibacteriota bacterium | reverse complement strand
GTTTTCGAGATCGGTCCAGAAAAAGCTCCTCCAGGTAAAAAGTTTGGCTCGGTCGGATACCATTTCCAAATGCCCGCATTTGTGGAGGTTACAATAAAAAGATTTGGTGGGCTTAGGAGGAAAGCTACAATTTCTGACTTTAAAGTGCAGTCTGTTTCAACTGGAAGATTAGAAAAGAAGATGGGGAAGAAAGCCTTGCGCTTCACCGCATCGGTTAAGAATGAAGGTAATATTCACGTTAAGGGTAAGGGGACCTTGATTATCAAAGATAACGAGGGCAGAACCAAAAGAAGAGTGCCTCTGGGTGGTGGGCGAGGAATTGTTATTCCGGAGGCAACTGTCAATTTCAGATCCCTTTTAAGGAAACCTCCGCCCGGTGAATACACAGCCCGGGCTGTAATAAATCTTGGTGGACTGAGTCCAGCTGTAGCTGAGATCCCATTTACTGTTACAAGAACAAAAAGTTCTGCTTTAGGTTCTTTTAAAGCAAGTTCATATATAGCTTTAGATATAAAACCGGAACACCTGGAAATGAAAATTCCACCTCGGGGTTTCAGGGCAGCCACTTTCAGTTTCAGAAATTATGAGCGCGATACCATCGAAGTAAAAGCGTATCTCAAGGATATAGAGTATGATGAAGAAGGAGATCTGATCCTATTAGATTTCTCTGAAACTGGTCGCTCCTGCAGAGAATGGATTAGCCTAGAGCCGCAAGAACTTACGCTGGCACCTGAGAAAAGAGGACGGGTCAAGCTTACCCTCCAGGTTCCTCCAGAGGGAGAGGGGGGGTATTACGCCTGCGTGGTTTTTGATGCTCTATTAAAAGGATCAAAGGAGGGTGCAATTTCAACCCCTTTTCAGATTCCTGTGATCTTGAGTATTCCTCCTAATTTGGATAAAGAGGGTGAGATTGTTGATCTGCAAATAAAAACTTCCGCAGGAAAACCAGCTCTGCTTACGGCTTATTTTAAAAACACCGGAAACATTCATTTAAAACCGAAAGGGAAGATTTCCCTTGAGGTGCTAAAGGAGATTAAGTCTACTGGCGATCTTATTTACGTGGGGAAGCCCAGATATGAGAAGGTGGATGAATTTTTCTTTGAGGAGGTTGAAGGATATGTTTTGCCCGGCGGGATAAGGAAAATGCAGGCCGGTTATGCGGGAGCCTTAGAAGCTGGTAAATATTTGGCAGAGATCACCATCGACTATGGAGGTCCAGAACCCAAAAAGCTTAGAAAAGAGTTCAGGGTGAAATGATCCTTAATTGATTCTTGAAATCGGAGGAGGCTTTTTCATGAGATTTTTCTATTTTTTCTTGTTTTCTTTTTTTTTATTTATTTCTCCAATTAATTCCTACGCACAGATCACCCCATCTCAATCTGAAAACTTACGGGCAATTGAAGAGCAACCCTCAATTACCAATGTCTTTTATGAGACTGAAATAAGGGAAGCTTTAGCTGCCATATCTGCACAGAGCGGAATTAATATTATACCCGACCAAACTGTGTACGGTTTTATAAGTATGGAGCTTATCGATGTCCCTTTTGAGGAGGCTTTGAGGCGAATTTTGTTTCCTTTAGGATTTACATTCAGAAAAATGGTCGGATATTACCTGGTGGGATCTGCCCATCCTGATAACCCCTCGTTTCCATTATTAAGCACCACTGAGCTTGTGGTTCCTAACTATATAAAAGCGGTAAATGCTTCCAAATTACTCTCCTCTTTTTACGCACCTTTTATCCGGGTAGATTCCGATGCTAACACATTGGCTATAACTGGATCACCCGAAATGATCCAAAGGATAAAGCAAGAATTAGCCGAAATAGACGTTCCTCCCAGACAGGTTATGATTGAGGCTTTAGTTACGGAGTTTTCTAAGGATGCGAGGAAAAGTTTGGGGATAGATGTCGGCTGGCTAGGCACAAAGGACGGACGAGAGCTTTCTGTGATTGTCCCACTTGGTGACTTGCTCGACAGTACTTTAGGCATAAGGTTCCTGAGGCCTGATGCAAGAGTCGAAGGTTGGTTAGGTGAGCTTAAGGGCACATTAAAGGCTTTGGTCCAGGATGGCAAAGTAAACATCCGCGCTAATCCACGAGTAGCAACCCTTGAGGGTCAAAAGGCAACCATTGTGATTGGAAAAGAGCAGTACTACGTTATAATCACAGGGGCACCAGGATATCAATATGGTGTACTGGAAAGGATCCCGGTGGGTGTATCTTTGAGCATTGTACCCTATATTTCTGATAAAGGTGAGATAACTGTTGAAATACACCCTGAGGTGAGCGATGTGGTGGGCACGGGTGCAACCGGACTGCCGGTGGTGAGCAAAAGAGCAGTCTCAACCAAGATACGGGTGAAGGACGGTGAGACAATCGTGATTGGTGGTTTGCTTCAAAAGAATGAATCAATTGTTAAACGAAAAATCCCACTTTTGGGTGATATTCCCATACTGGGGCTTTTATTTAGTAGAACCGACAAAAGAGTAGACGAAGTCGAGACCGTCATTTTCATCACGCCGCATATTCTTACTGAGGAAACCAAGGAAGCAATAAGTGAAACGAGTGAATAGCATATAGATATGAAACTTCACATACTCCAACGTAAATCCTCTTCTCCCCAACTGTACAGAATTCTCTCCAGATAGCCTGCGGAAAAGCCTCTGTTTTCTTTATGACATGTTACTCATCAGGTGATAGCGGCTCACAAAGGGGATTATATCGAATTTTATGAGAAAAGAGCGCATTTTTCTTCTTTAACTCTTTTTTTTGAAAAACTGGCAAATTCACTTGCGAACATAACTTACCACGCCGATAAGTAAAAAAGGGGGAAAGGTAATTCCCTTTATTAGATGAGCCCAATAGACCGAATCGGGTTTCAAGTAAGTTTAGGAGGTTGATTTTAAGAGGAATAAGGCTTGTGCTATATTTTTGTGATTATCTTCTGAGCAATCGATTTTCTTAATAACGTTTCGGTTGCCAGAAAGAGAAGTATAAGAAAAATTCTTGAACTGGTGATCAAAAGATCAATTATCCAAGTAGGGTGGCATGGTCACAATAAAAAAGATGTTACTGATTTTTGTGGTTGACACTCTGGTGATGCTTATCTCCTGGGCGG
>JAGMFA010000201.1 GCA_023127875.1 Candidatus Zixiibacteriota bacterium | reverse complement strand
TAGTTGCCCAATTCATTGGGCTTTCGTGAGCTCGATAAATCGAACAACTCCATTATTCTCCAGCACACAATCATTCTTGTTGCGTCAGGAGCTTCTCCTGACGCTCGGATCATGTCAGGACTAGGCCCTGACACAACTTTAATGTTTTTGAAAAAAAACCCTATTTTTCGCTTGACAAGTGCACAAATGTGCAGTATATTGCCTTCGACAATGGTTAATTGGTTCGTGGTTCATAGTTCATAGTAAAAGCCTTGAACTACGAACCATGAACTATGAACCGCATTAAACCGGGAGGTTGAAATGAAAGTTGAAAAGCTTTTAAGATATGGGATTCCTGAATCGGTGATCGAAAGCTGGAGGAAAACCCAGGGGGAGAAGCTTTTGCCTTTGCAGGCTCAGGCAGTTACCAAACATGATCTTTTAAATGGCAAAAGTCTGATCATCTCCGCTCCCACCTCCTCCGGCAAAACCTTCTGTGGGGAGATGGCCGCGGTAGCAAATCTGTTCAAAAGGAAAAAAGTGGTTTTTCTGGTTCCCTTAAAAGCCATCGCCGAGGAGAAATATTCCGACTTCTGTCAGAAATATGCCCAACTGGGCATCAAGGTGGTTATCTCCACCCGGGACCGGCAGGAGGATGATAGAGAAATTGAGAAGGGGAATTTTGATCTGGCTATCATGATCTATGAAAAATTCAATCAGCTTCTGATCAAAAATTTGGACGTCCTGAGCCTGATCAATCTCATCGTGACAGATGAGCTTCAGATGATCGCCGATCCCTCCCGTGGTGCCATACTGGAGTTGGCTTTGACCAAGATCAAAACCTCAAAGTATTCTCCACAGATTATAGGTTTATCAGCAGTATTGAAGGATGTGGATCAGCTCTCATCTTGGTTAGAATGTGGGCTTCTTTTGGATAAATCCAGACCGGTTGAGCTTTTGCAGGGGGTGCTCCTTGAAGGGAAATTCCACTTCAGAAAGTATAACTCCGGTGAAGAGGGGACAGACCAATTGGTGGAGTGGGATTCAGAGGAATCGCACCAGATCCTTTTCGCCAACCTGGAGAAATTGCTTGAAGATGGAGAACAGGTTCTGATATTTTTAAAAAGCAAAAAAAACTGCGAAGATTGTGCCTTTCTATTCTCAGAAAAGATAAATCTGCCTCCCAGTTTGGGTGCAATTGAAACTCTATCCGAACTGGAGAATACCACCCTTAAGGAGAAGTTGATTTTGTGTTTACAGAAAGGGATTGCTTTCCACAACGCAGATTTAACCTCAGACGAAAGGAAAGTGATAGAGCATTTCTATCTAAAAGGAGAAATCAGGGCGATCTTCTCCACCACCACTCTCTCTTTAGGGATAAATCTTCCCGCCAAGACCGTGTTCATTGAAACGCAAAAGTTCGAGAAGGGAGAGTATTCCAACAAAGCGGTGATGTTGCCCCTAAGCTGGAGCGAATACGAGAACATGTCGGGAAGGGCGGGCAGATTTGGTCTTCAAAGAGATTTTGGCAGATCCATAATAATTGCTCAGAACAAATTCCAGTTCGATTCTTTGTGGGAGGGATATATCGAAGGGGAGGAGGAAAAGATAAGTTCGCAACTTTATAAAAAAGAGCTGGGCGATGTGATTTTGGATCTGATCGCCTCCGGCGCAGGGAAGAGCTTATCTCACTTGAAGCAGGCGATAAGTTCCAGCTTGGACGGGGAATTGATTACACAGAATGAAGATTTGCTAAAGGAAAAATTAAAGGAACTTGTCCAAGAGAAGATTCTTTTAAAAAATGGTGAAACTTTTTCTCCTTCCAGATTGGGTAGTTTATGTGCCTTCAAGGGCATCTCCATTCACACCGGACTTTCGATTAAGAAAAAGTTAGAAGGACCGCCGGATCTGGACCCCTTCAGCTGGTTTTATTCGGTTCTGAATACAAAGGATGGAGAGGAGGTCAAGATAAGCGTAGGATTCTGGGAAGAACAGAACCGGGTATATGAGAAGGCTCTAACTGAAAGATATAAGGATGTTCCTCCAACTGAGCAAGAGATCAAAAACCTGCTGGATGAGAAGATCGATTTTCCTCCCAGAGAGATTAGGTTGGTGAAGCTATGCTTCCTTCTTAGTGAATGGATAACCCAAGAGTCGACCTTTGATCTGGAAGGCAAGTATTTTTGTCGTTCCGGACAGATTGAACAAATCGGGAAAAGGGTAAGCTGGCTTTTAGATTCTGCCTGTGGGATAGCCAGAGTTTTGAATTCAGATAAGAGAGTAGTTCATTTCCTAAAGAGACTTTCCCTAAAGGTGAATTTTGGAGTGGATGACGTGGGAGTAAAATTAGCACGTTTAAGGGTGCCCGGTCTGGGAAGGGATTACATCTGGAACCTGGTAAAAAAAGGCTTTTGCAGTTTAAGGAAAATCAAAGAGGCAAAACTCGAAGAGTTAGAAAGGGTGATTCCAAATAAAGTGGCGCAGAGATTATCGGAGATCCCGTCGAAGGCAGGAAAGGAAAAAATAGAGGAGAGATCAAAGGGCACAAAAGAGGGGGTTACAGGGAGTGCAAAAGCTTGTCCTATGGATCCCGCTTCGCGGGGCTTTTGCGATTTTAAAAAAAGCTTTAGACGTAAGTTTTTGACACCAATAAGTGATGAGATTAGTCTAATGATAGATGGGACGCCGGTAAAAGATAAATTTTTAATTCTGGCAAATGGAAGGAAAATAACTCTCCCCGCCAAGAGTTTTAAGTATCTGGTAAAGTTAGCCTGGGCGCATTTTAAAAACGAAGATGGATGGATACATAAAAATGATTTCGAGCCGGGAGAAAACCAGACCAGATACCTACATAGATTGAAAAAACAGATAATGCCCAATTTGGTTGCCGGGCAGTCTTTCATAGAAAACAATCGCTTGGGTTGCTATCGCCTTAATGTTTCAAAGGATAAAATCAGAATTAATGCACCTGCTCTTCTGAAGAATCCGGATATTGAAATAAAGAAGATGGCGGAGGAGTTGGCAGGCTGGATAAATGTATACGAAAAACATGAGGTATCCAATCTGAGATGAAAAACTCTGATCCGGAGTGCCCAAATGGGCGGTTTTACTTTTTTTTCGTGCCCGCCAGGTCCCTGACCTGGCGG
>JAGMFA010000200.1 GCA_023127875.1 Candidatus Zixiibacteriota bacterium | reverse complement strand
CCTAAATTCTGACACACCCTCAAAGAGGAGAGGGAATCAGAACCTACCCATGTTCCTTTTGGTCTCCTCGTAATTGGATCCGATCTCCGCACCGATTAAGACTATGAAAGAGGAATAATAAATCCAGAAGAACATCACTACCAGGGTGCCAAATGACCCGTAGATTTTCTGGAAGTTGGCGTAATTTTTGATGTAGATGTCAAAAAGAAATTTAGCCACCTCCCATAAGCTACTGGCAAAGATGGCGCCAAGTAAAGCCGCTTTAGTGTCGATTTTCCGGTAAGGGATGATTTTATAAATTAAAAAGAACATAACAACCCCCAAGATCAGCGGCAGAAGAATGGCAAATAGTTTGCTCGTCAAAGCCGCTTCGCTCACCTTCAGCCCGATCAAAGGAATTTCTAAATCCTTTGCCACCGTGTAAAAAACTGTAAATGCAAGAGATGATAACATGATCGAGACTGAAATCGGCACCAGAAGCAGAGAGAGAAATTTGCTATGCCAGTAGGCTCTTCCTTTATGCACTTTCCACACCACGTTCATGGAATTCTCCACCGCAGAGAATATTCGCGAAGCCGCCCAGATCAAGCCTGCCAGACCGATCAATCCGAAGACTGTCTTTCGCTGAATAAGATCAGATAGAATCTTGAAGACGGCCATAGTTGAGGTGGGAAAGGTTTTCAACAGCAGGTTTGTCACCGCATCAAAAGCCTGGGTGGATGAATGCAGGATGAATCCTGAGACTGAGATGAAAAGCAAAAAGAGCGGTATCACCGAAAGGATAGCATAAAAGGAGATGGCCGCCGCCATCAGAGAACAGTTGTCCTTATAGAAAGTGTGAAGAAAGGTCTCTTTCATCCAGGTTTGGAAGAAGATGACCTTTCTTCTCAAGATGGAATAGAAGGGAGAAGAGGTGAGTTTGGCTAAAAGGGATAGAAGTGACATGTTCTCATGACTTTTGTTTTTTTATTTGATTTGTCCCCTCAAGTGCGATGCCCAGTTGAAAGAGTTTTTTCCGCAGTTTGGAAACACTTTCTAACACAATGCTTCTTATTCCAACTTCTTCAGCGCCATCGGTGTTTCTTTTCTTATCATCTATAAACAGACATTCCTCAGGTTCAGAGCCAAGCTTTGTCAGTGCCAGTTTGTAAATCCGGGGATCTGGCTTTCTCAATCCAACATCGCAGGAAAATATGATCTGGGCAAAGTAGCTAAAGAAGTCATACTCTTTTGTCATGAACTCGGACCATTCCCTGGAATGATTGGACAAAACTGCCAACTGGTATTGTCTTTTCAGAAGCGGAAGTATTTCGACAGTTTCTTCGATTGGACGAAGTTCGGTGCGAACCTTATCCTTCAACTCTTTTTTGTTCACATTTACCTTTGAGGCTTTCAGAAAATGCTCCCAATACTCATCCTCTGTGATCTTACCCAGAGTCAAAAGAGTCCAATGCTCGTTGGGATAAAGATATGAATGCAACTCTTCTTCAGAGATGGAAGACCTCACCGATAGCTCTTCTGCTATCTTTTTTAAAGGCACGTCGGTCATCAGAACCCCACCTAAGTCAAAGATTATGCTTTTGATCATGTTTACAATCCTTTTGTGAGATGTACGGATGGAGCTTCAGGGTTTGTTGAGAAGACCCTTAGGCAGGGCTGAATGCCCTTCAGGGTGTCCTTCGATCCCGAAGATCTCAGGATCGAGGGAAATCCCTTCAGGGTGAACCCTGCCCTATAGATGACAAGTAACTGTCTCCCATAGGGGCGGGAATTTATCCCGCCCAAAACGTAACTTTTTCAACAAGCCCTACAGGTTCTTAATCGCTTTTTCCTCCCAGAAGAATACCTATGGGCTGAAGAGTTTCCACATGATCGCAGATCACCTTCACAGATGCGGTGATGGGGATGGCTAAGATTATGCCGATGGCACCCCATAACCAGGTCCAGAACATCACCGAAACCAAGACCGCCAAAGGATTCAAATTCAATTTATCTCCCATCAACTTGGGAGTGATTATGTTTCCCTCCAGATTTTGAAAGACTAAAAATAAAATAAGCACCCAGATGACCGGCATCACTGCCTTGAACTGCACCCCTGCCACAATCAAGGGGGGGATGGCACCGATGATGGGCCCTACATAGGGAATTAAATTCAATATACCGGCTAAGGGTCCCCAGATATACGCATAGTTAACACCTATGATTAAAAGTCCCAGGGTGAAGATCACAGCCAGAGCAAAGGAGGTGCCAAATTTCACCAGAATAAAACCTCGAATCTGCTGGCTTATCTCTTCTAAAATTTCTGTCCCGGTCTCCTCCTTCGATCTGCTAAAGGCTCGAATCAGCTTCTTTTTTAGCATGTCCTGATCATTAAGAATAAAAAAGGTTAAAAACAGAACCAGAAGAAGGCTGAACAGAAAAGAGATGGTGGAGCTTATTCCCCGGAACAGATACTTGGTCACACCGGAAAAATCTTGCAGTTGAAAACTTCTTAGATCTAAGTCTTTTGCCTGTGGGAAAAACTCTTGGTATTTGTTTAAAAGCTTGGCGGAAAACTCCACGATGGTATTCCAGTATAAAGGAAGGTCTTGAACCAAGCTGTTTGCCTGAACGAAAAGGAAATAACCGATTATTCCTATGATGAAAAAACTTATTATCAAAACCAAAATCACCGCTAAAGCATGTGGGATTTTGATTTTTTTCAAAACGGAGATGGCTGGACTTAAGATGTAGGCAAGCGAAACAGCAATTATAACCGGAATGACAATGGGGCTGGCGAAATACAAAAAGACCGTTACCGCTGCCACTGCTATAAAGGGAAGAGCAACATTCTGCAAAGGAAGGTATTGTTTTTGTACGGACATAAAAAGCGTTTAAAGTTTAAGGTTTAAAGTTCAAGTTTAAAAATTTGTCAAAAACATGGCGGGCAAGATGCCCGCCCTACCAGATAAAAATTGATCATCCATTGTAGGCGGGGCTTCCAGCCCCGCATAACTCTGCGCGGACATTCTTAATGTTTCAGCCACTTTAAAAGCCTGGACAGAGATAGGGTGTTAATCACATCTTCTGGCTCGATCCAGCCTCTCTTTGCGGTGGCTATGCCAAAGCCGATCCAATCCAGATGCTTGTCCCGATG
>JAGMFA010000020.1 GCA_023127875.1 Candidatus Zixiibacteriota bacterium | reverse complement strand
TCACCTTCTCCATCAATGATGGTCACGTTGTCACTATTCATATTGGCACAGTAGACTTTGTTGCTGATGCCATTGTATGCCAAAGCACAAGGCTCCTCACCCACCGGCACTGTCGCTCTCACTGTATCACCTCCTCCGTCAATGACGGTGACAGTGTTACTTCCCCAATTGGCGCAGTAGATTTTGTTGCTACTGTCATTGTAGGCCAAAGCACAAGGCTCGTCGTCCACCCCCACTGTGGCTTTCACCGTATTACTTGCTCCATCAATGATGGTCACGCTGTCATTTCCCCGATTGGCACAGTAGACTTTATTGTTTTTTAGGTTATACACTAAAGCATAAGAACTATCTCCCGTCCCCATCCTATTTGTCACTGTATCCCCTGCTCCGTCAATGACAATAACATTAGCATTGAACTCATTGGCGCAGTAAATTTGGCTGTTTTCGGAATTGTAGGTTAAAGTAGAGCGCCCCTCCCCTACCATTACCGTGCCCACGACCGAATCATTTGCTCCATCAATGATAGTGACGTTGGCACTGGACGCATTGGCGCAGTAGATTTTGTTGTTGGTGGGATTGTAGGCCAAAGCCACAGGCTCATACCCCACCGCCACAATGGTTATCACCGTATCATCTGCCCCATCAATGATGGCCACACTATCACTTTCCGGATTAGGTCCGGAGAAAGCGCAGTAGGTTTTGTTGTTCTCGCAATTGTAGGCTAAGGCATGAGGGAGGTATCCCACCTGTTGCAGTGTGGTTATTACCGTATCAGTTCCACCATCGATTACTGTGACGTGACCGCCGATGATGGCGACGCTATCGCTTTCCAGAAGGGTGCAGTATATCTTGTTGTTGGTCGAATTGTAGACGAAACCACAGGGATAATGTTCCACTTCCACTGTGGTTCTCACTGTATCACCGGCTCCATCAATGATGGTGACGTTGCCACTCCGAAAATTGGCGCAGTAGATTTTGTTGGTGGTGGAATTGTAGGCTAAAGCACGAGGGGCATTTCCCACCCCGACTGTGGTTATCACCGAATCACTTGCTCCGTCAATGATGGAAACGGAGTCACCAATACAATTGGCACAGTAGATTTTGTTGTCGATGGGATTGTAGGCTAAAGCCACAGGCTCTTCTCCCACCTCCACTGTGGCTATCACCGAATTAAGTTCTCCATCAATTATGGTGAGGTTGTCACTCAAACGATTAGCACAGTAGATTGTGTTGCTAGTGTCACAGTAGACCAAAGCACAGGGCTCATCCCCCACCTCCACTGTGGCTATTACTGAATCACCTGCTCCATCAATGATGGTGACGTTGTCACTCCCATAATTGGCGCAGTAGATTTTGTTGTTGGTGGGATTGTAGGCTAATGCGTTTGCATCTTTCCCGACTGTAATGCCAGCTACCCTTTGATTGGTTGCACCGTCTATAACTACAACCCTTTCACCCCCACAAACATAGATTTTGTTGTTAATGGAGTTGTACGTAAAGGCACAAGGATTAGCCACTCCTCCTAACTCATCCGGCAGCCAGATGGTGGCGATGACCGAGTCGGATTGGGCAAAACACAAAGCGGGAAAGGAGAACAAAACGATCAGGATAAAAAGGATAAAACTTTTGCTCTTGCACATAGAGACCTCTTGATTTAGAGTTATAGACTCAATTCTATAATACTATTTAAGTGTTTTTAGTCAAGGGAAAAATAGAGAAAAGAGATTCCCAACAGATTTCCCAACAGATTAAACAGATGGAACAGATTGGTCAACGGATTAAACGGATAGAACGGATTAGTCGGCATATCTGTCGGGTAGCTCCCTGCGATCACAACCCGATCTATGGGAACTGATAATGTCCACATTGCCAGCAGAAAGATTGATTTCCTCGTCAGATTACCTTACATTTTTCTTGTGTCTGCTCAATTAGAACCTGAGCCCGGTTGAAACGGCTAAATGAATCCCTTTGCTTTTTTCACCGAAGTTGAAACCACCATGGTTGGAGACTGCCAGATCAAGGTAGAAGAGAGACAAATCAAAACCGAGACCGCCGGAAATAACTGATCCCTTACCGCCGCCGATGGAGTAGCCGGCCCTCAATGGCAGGAATCCGATCAGTCGGTATTCGGCGCCGGCTGAAAGACGCGGCTTAGATGAAACCCCGGCGGCCTGCTTAAACCCCTGTTCCCAATCGACCGCCCAGAGAAGTTTACCGCTTATGTTTGCCAGACCGACTTTCATAACCGTAGGCAAATTTGATTTGAAACTGGGAATCTCGATCGGGTCTTCATCCGACCCCTCAATATCAATATCATCCAGTGTTTCTATAGTATTGAACTGGAAATAGCTCCTATGCTCTTCGGTATCCTTATCCCAGGTAATACTGCTCAAAATATTTATGAAAGCCACACCGGCCGTGTAGCTGTCTGACAGTTTCAGCGCAGTGCCTATATCGACGGCATACCCACTGCCTCCTGTGGCGGTTTGGGCAATCATGGTTCCCTCGCCTTCATAGCCGGGCATGAGAGTATCTACCCTGCCGCTACCGCTGAGTTCCGTTACTTTCCCATATCCTAATCCCCGGATATACTTAAAGGTTGCGCCAACAGCTAATTGCCGGGTTCCGGATTTATAAATGGATGTTCCGTAGGAAAGACCGGCAGAGGCATAGGCAATCGCCTGGTTATACCTACCGTCGAGGGAGAATGTGTCGACAAGGGCATTTTCTTCCATAAACAGCTCCAGAGCGTCTTTGCCGAGATTGATTTCAGCCGCGGCATTGCCGTTGATGGATAGGACAAATGGTCCCATTGATAACGACATGAGGCTGACTTCAATATCAGACGTTACCTTTAGCCCTTTGGCCGGTATCTTTCCCAGGATGGTTGATTTGTCTTCTTCGGTCAGAATGACGTCGGTGTAATCGTTATAATCATCCAGAGTGAAACTGTTATTTGAGAGTTCCGCGCCAACGCCGACTAATTCAATGCCAATCTCCTGGTATCCCGACAGTCCAATATTGGCCGGATTATATAATGGCGCATACACCCCCTTGGCTAAGCCGGTGTAGGCTCCCCCCATTGCCACAGCCCGCGCCGGCGACAACCCCATAGGATATACAGTGGTCGGCACAAAACCAAACAATATGACCAGAAACATTATTCTTGTTTTCATAGCTACTCCTAATAATTGAAGAAATCTATCGATTTTTAGTCTGATAATATTCATACTCTTCCCATCAGAATTCACCATCAAATCTGTATTCAACCTTCGTCACACTGCGGTCAACCATAGATTTTGTTGTTAAGAGAGTTGTATGTAAAGGCGCAAGGCTGACCTACTTCACCTAACTCACCCGGTAGCCTAATGGTAGCGATCACTGAGTTGGACTACACAAAACACACAGGGAAAAGACAATGAAATGATCGAGATAACGAAGATAAAACTCCTGTCCTTGCACATGGAGACCTCCATCTTGGGATTTTAGAGCTACGGACTTAATTCTATAATACTGTTTGAGTGCATCTCTGTCAAGGAAAAAATAGGGAAAAGAGATTCCCAACAGATTTCCCAACAGATTAAACAGATGGAACGGATTGGTCAGCGGATTCAACGGATAAAACGGATGGATGTAGCCGCAGGCTTTAGCCTGCGCTGATCTTCGGTTGACTTTTAGAAACATACGCAACCTGAAGGTTGCGGCTACCACTTCAAAACCTATTTTTTGAACGACCTGCTCTGACCGACGAGAGAAATCTTCGTTGGGGCAGGGGTTCAACCCCTGCCCCAACATCAAGCGTAGGGACAGGGCTCGTCCCTGTCCGAGTTTTTCTTCACAGCAGATGAAGCTGATTTAGCGGATTTTTGCCCCGCCTCTGGCGGGGTTTGCCCGTAGGATCTTGAGAAAGGATGTTTGTATCTGCTTAATCCTAATAATCAGCTGTGAGGGAATAAGGACAGCCACGAGGGTTCATCCTGAAGGGCTCTCCCTACGGTAATACCCTATTCAGTTTGATTTTAAGTCTGCCTAATGGTCTCTTCGACTAAATAAGTTAACATATTGAGGAGTTCGTGCGGCCTTTTAAAAGGCTAACGCCTTAACTCCTTTAACCATAGCTGAATCGTCTCCAAATGCAAGGATGTCCACATATTTAGTTGATTACCATAAGGCAGACACTCCAGAGAAGTTACCTCAAGGGGAAAACGAAGTTCAGCATTATCTTTTCTTGATCATAGGTGCAAAGGACTTTGGCATCGGGTTTGTCATACATGGCAGAGAGTATTCCCAGAGTGTTAGCAGCTAAATCTCTGGCACTCCAGCCTTCCCGGTAACCATCCTCATATTCTTTAGCCACCCCCAGGGAGAAAGCCAACACGGCGGAAACATATTTATTCATATATTTGGACAAGAACTTCTGAGTGACATAAAAACCGGTGAAGTGCTGCCATTTGTCCGGGGCTTTTATGTCCCAGTGTTCTTCATCCACAAAAAACCAGGAATCGTTATGTGGAGAGAGCTGTTTGAATTTGCCGTCTCGGGGATAGTTCCAGGCATAACAGATAGCGTTTGCCATAAGTAGGAACAGGATCGTTAAAACCAATGTTTTGAATTTCATTTTTTTTATCACCTCTTCATTTGAATTTCCAGCTTGCCAGCTAAGCCGTGAAGGCTTGGCTGTTTTTCAAAAGTAAACCCCGCTTTCGGGCGGGGTTTACCGGGGGAGCATCTGATCTCTTGGGGCTTTATTGACTCTGCGAATCCCGCAGAAAACGGGATGAGTTTTTGAGTTCAGATCTCCTTCAGGATGAATCTTTCAGGATGAATCCAAAGAGTTTCTGAATCGATTTCAAATGCATTATCCGCACCAGCTATTTGAATTGAGTTGGACGGTGCACGGAAAATCAGGTCAGAGGCACGGATCTCTTCATCGATGTCCTCAAAAGTCAAAAAGATGAAGAGAAGAACTATCAAAATGGCAAGTCCAACTAAAGCTAACTTTGACGCCTCCCTTTCTATCTTGACCGGAACTTCACGAGTGTAGCCAAAAATGAAATGCATATCTTTTTCCTTTCTTTGTTTCTGTTTTGATTCTCCATCCTCCTATTGAGCAAACCGAGTGCCTATGTCCTCCATTATTGAAACTCAAGCTTTAAGTCGTTGTGGCAGTTAAAGAAAAAACAAATCAAGCTGCGGATTTTCCGCTGGTTGTGTGCAAGCGTATGCAGAATCTATGAGAATGGGTTCATTCGGGAGTCAAGAAAGAAGAGTTCAAAAGTTCAAGGGTTCAAGAGTTCAATGGTTCAAAAGTTCAAAGGTTTAATTCTTCTGGTTCAAAAATAAGAGAGCTTTTGTGGTGAAAAGGACAGGTCGAGGATTAGTGAAAGGAAGTCATTCTGTTCAACAGGCGTGATAAGTGTCATGGTGGTGAATTTTGCAAAATTGACAGGAGCTTAAGTGGAAGAACTATTAGCATACGTAGGGGCAGAGCTAAAGAGGCCGGAGGCGGAGATATCCGATGAGATAGTCTTTTTAATCAACTCACGAATTAAACCTCCCAAGCCAGTAGCCAAAGACGATATCTTCGTCCGAACCATGTTTTTGGTCTCAGATGAGGTGAACTCCTATGGTGGTCGCTTTCCTTTAGAAGAACTTTTCAACATCGCCAACTTAGTGATCGACTCCCCGGTAATGGTGGGACACACCAAAGAGAAACTCCCCATCGCCAGAAACTTCAAAGCGGAGGTGGCGCAAAAAGACGGGAAAAACTGGTTGAAGGTATGGTTCTACTGGCTGAAAAGCGCTAAGGATGCTTCTTCTCTGAAGGAAAACATTGACCATGGAATCTATAAGGAATGTTCCTTAGGATTTCTCTTTGAGTTTCCTCAATGCTCCATCTGCGGCGAGGATATGAGAAGATGCCACCACGTTCCATTTAAATCCTACCAGACAGAGAAGGGTCAAGGGGCAAGGGTCAAGGAAGAAAGAGTGGCGTACTTTAATTATCGAAATATCACTCGGGTGCTGGAAACATCTTTGGTTTATCGTGGGGCAGTGCCCAATACCTCCATGTCTGATGAGCTGTGGCTATACCAGAAGCGCAACTCAGAAAAAAGATGCGGGGATTTAGATTCCGGCTCACGTTCAAACTCAGGCAGAATTTATGGAGACGTAGTGGAAAAAGCGCTCAAGCGGGCAGGGCTTTCTGATAAAGTAAAGTTGGTGGGCGGCGTTCTGGACAAAGGTTATTCAGATCATGACGTGGATTTAGTCTGTCCTCCCCATTTGGAGGTGCTGGTTTTAGGGGCACTGCCCACCAGCTTACGATCCAGAGTTCACTTCGTGCAAGACGTAAGCGAAAAGCCACCTAAGGTGACACCATTCATATTCATCCCTCCTACCAAACCAAAGAAATCTAGTTCGAGTTCAAATGAAATTTTTCATTTGGAAGACCTCTCTACCCTTTCCGGCGAATTTTTAATAGAGCCCAAATATGACGGAGTCAGAGTACAGATACATAGAAAAAAAGAAGAGGTTAGAATCTGCACGGACGAAGGGAACCGGATTGAACAGAAATTCCCTCATCTGGTAAAAGACATTCTATCGAATCCCCAAAGAAACTTCATACTGGACGGGGAGCTGGTGAAATACAAAGGGAATTCGCGTCTATCACATAAAGATGTGGGGGGATACATTCACCAAAAACCTGACGGATCTTCCTCAAAAAGAAATGAAGCTCCGGATGATTCTCATTTCAGATTCAAACTTTTTGATCTGCTTTATCTGAATGGAGAGGACAGGACTTCTTTCCCACTTGAGCAAAGAAAGAAGCTTTTAGAGGACCTCTTTCAGGACACCAATTTCATTCAGAAAGTTAAATATGAACGAATCCTTTCGAGTAATTTACTTTCAAAAATCAAAGGTATTGCCACCTCCGAAGGGGCGATGATCAAAAAGACCGGTTCCGGTTATTTTGATGAAGAAAGCTGGTATAAATGGAAAAGATATTTTGAGTTGGATGTTTTGGTGATGGGGGTGGAGAAGAATAAAGGGGGCAGTTATAACTACACCTGCGCTGTCGGAACAAAAGCAAATCCCATCCCTGTGGGAAGCACCTATTCCACCTCCATTCAAGCAAAGCCCGGAGACATAATCAGGGTTAGAGTTGATTATGTAACCAGAGTGGATGATCGTTTCACCTGGTATGCTCCCCGGGTTCTGGACAAGAGATCGGATAGAAAAGAGCCGGATCCGATCTCAGTTTTGGAGAGGATGATCGACGAGAAAAAGTCCGCTGTCGGCCGTCCGCCGACCGCCACAAAAAATCCTGAAGCGGTGGACAGTGGACTTGTCCTGAGCGAAGTCGAAGGACGGCGGTCGGTGGACAGATTTGTGCTTCAGCTTCATTGGTGGGGAAAGGCAAAACATCATGATCTGAGATTCCAGAAGGGGAAGGTCGCAATCGGTTTAACCATTTTTGAGCTGGATCTGGATGGGTTGAATCGGGGGAAAAGATTTTTATGTGAATGGAAAGATTATCATGATCCCAAATGGATGGAGTTCGAGGGAGATATACCTCCGGAAGAAGGCGGGACGGAAGGAAATCCTTCAAAGAATCTTGTGGCACACATGAAAATTCTGGACAAAGGAAAATATCGTATCCTGGAGAGAAAAACGGACTTCTCCAGTTTCAAAATTGAAGGGAAAGTTCTGAATGGAATCTATCTGGTGAGAAAGGTTAGGCTGAAGGGGAAAGATAGATGGCTGTTCTGGAAACGGTCAACGGATGGAACGGATGGGTCAACGGATAAAACGGATTAAACGGATGAGAGACATTTAAGGTTGAACGTTAAAAGTTTAATGTTATGGAGAACAACAAGTTTTTTTCTAAGGTGCAGTTGTTACAATTTCTGGTGGCTTTCTTTGTGACCGCTTTGGGAATCATCACCGCTTACTACACCACCATTGCGGGAATAAAGTTAGATCTTTCCCAGAAGGCGGAATCTGTCGTGGTGAATCAGTTGGATAAAAGATTGTCCAACATAGAGGTGATTCTAAATCAGAATTTTTTGACCAAAGAGGAATTTCACCAATTCAGCCAGGATTTACAAAATCGATTAAATAGAATTGAATTTCAACTTTCGGAGATGAACAGCCCGTTTGGGATGGATAAGAAATAACCAAAATCCATAAAGAGGTCTCTGAAAAGTATCAGAAGACGGCGGGCTAAGAGCCCGCCCTACGCGGTTAGGTGTTAAACACAAATAACTCAGCCCCGCAAAAACGACTTTTTCAGAGCTTTCACAAGATTTTCAAACTTCATATAAAGAGGTAAACATGAACATTCAAAATCTGATCGAATCCTTGAAGGAGCATCGGAATGCCATCGGTGATGAGATGATCCAGAAGATGGATTTTGACCAACTGGAAAAGGATTTGAGCAAGGCAGCCTGTGCTTTAGGCTCGCTTTCTGAAAAGGAAAGATTCTGTGAAAAGCTCTTTTGCGAATTCAAATCAGAGATCAAAAAGATGGCTTTAGCTGTTTCTCGGGTGAAGGGAGAGTTAAATTCCTGTGGGCTGGTGGAAAAGCTTTTGTCATCCCCGAATTTGAGTTTTGAAGACCTCATCTTTTTGAGAGAAAAAGTAAAGGAAGAATTTAATCAAAGCTTTACCTCTTCACCTCAATTTAGGGTGATGGTCGACCACGGAGAATCTAATTTCAGGATTTCAGAGTTCAAAACGGGAATGAAAATATAATTACGCTCCAGACTGGCAAATAAACTGGGCGAACCTTCAGGGCTTGTTGAAAAAGATACACTCCGGGGCGGGATGAATTCCCGCCCCTATGGGAGAGAATTATTTATCATTCATAGGGCAGGGTTCACCCTGAAGGGATTTCCCTCGATCCTGAGATCTTCGGGATCGAAGGACACCCTGAAGGGCATTTAGCCCTGCCAAAACAAAGGTAGAACTGGAGCTTCACCCCTACAATGTTCATCCTTTCTATTACAGAAGATAGGTTTGAAAAAACAAGAAAAATCATAGTGGGTGTTATGACCCGAAGGGATGTCCTAAAAGACGGAGACCCCCAGACGGGGGCGTCTACCCGTCTGGGACAGTCTTCTAAATGGTTCACAGTTTACAGTAAACAGTTACAAAGAAGGAGGAAATAATGGGGATTAGAGATCAAAACTTGGAAGCCACCGGAGCGACCTTTGCCACCTTCTCCATCAAGCAAACCGGCGAAGTGGATGATCTAAAAGACGCAGACATAGGTAAGGCGGTAACGCTTTCCGGAAACAATGAGGTGGGACCCACCACGGATGGCTCAGTTTTTCTGGGGAAATTGATCGATCTTACTTTAACCGACTCAGATGATGGGAAAAGGGTGGCTACCGTGCAGATTGGTGGAGTGATGACAGGTCCCATTACCACCACCTATCCCCAGGTAGGAGATCGAGTGGTGGGCGGTGCCAGTGGAACCGTCAAACAGGCTCCCGCATTGACGGGTTACGATCCCGCTGGTGGAAATATCGCCAGAGGAACGGTCATCTCGGTGAATGGAACCACAGAATGCACGTTGATTCTGAACTGAACCGTCCGCCGTCCACAGCAAAAGATCTTGAAGCCGCGGACGGCTGACCGCGGACATTTTGAAAAGGAGAGAAAACATGGATTTGGAAAAATTGTTAAACTCGGCTGAAGGAAAGAAGCTTTTGGAATTAGCCAGCGGGGAGAGACCCGTCTCTGGACAGGTGGATGTTACCAGAGCAAAGGAGATCAAAATCACTAAGGAAATTTACCTGGAGGCACAATCCCGGGGCGTGACCTTATCTGAACTTCTGGAGCAGAAGGAATACGATCCCAGTGACGTAAACTCCCCTCTGGATGCTTTTGAGCGACAGTTAGCAGTGCATGACATAAGAGTGGGAGGAAAAAATCCTGTCACGGTGGAGCTTTTCTATCAGGGTGCCCCAGCGCTTCTTCCTGAGTTCATGATGAGGGAGATAAAGAGAGGACAGAAGATGCGACCGGAACTGGATAAGCTTATAGCCAGCACCAGTATGATCTCCTCCTCCCGCTATACCCCCTTCTACGTTAACGTCACCCCTGATCAGTCAAAGCTTTCACTGCGACCCATCGGTGACTCAGCGGAGATTCCCACCTTGACGGTGGCAGAACAACTACACTCTATCACCGTGCCGGATTATGGGATAACCCTGAAGACCTCTTACAAAGCCTTAAGGCATCGCACCACCGCCCAGTTCAGGGTTCTTCTGTGGTATATTGGATTCAGACTTCAAGCGGACAAAATGGCACTGGTGGTGGATACCATCATTAACGGAGACGGAAATGACAACTCTGCCACGGTGATAAACACCGCCACATCCGGGAGCTTCACCTATGCTGATCTTATCGCCTTGTGGAATGAATTCTTCCCCTTTGAGATGAACACCATCCTGTGCCACAAGGACCTGATAAAGACCATCCTTACTATGGAAAAGTTCAAAGATCCCATGGCCGGATTTAAGTTCCAGAAGACCGGCGATTTAGTATCTCCCTTGGGATCAAGCCTGGTGCGGTGTGACGATGTTTCCTCCGATCTGGTGATCGGAATGGACAACCGCTTTGCCATCGAGGAGGTGGTAAGCCAGCCTTTGATGGTGGAGTATGATAAGGTGATTGAGCAGAAGTTAGAGGAGGCGGTCATATCCGAATCAGTGGCTTATGCCAAGGTGATCAAGGAGGCGGCTTTAGTTCTGGATACGGTCTGGACATAAAACCAAAAAAAACGTCCGCCGTCCGCTGTCGACCGACCGCCGCTTTAAGGTTTTGCGGCGGACTGCGGTCGGTGGACGGCGGACAGAGATAACCTATCATGCAGAAATTAATCGACACAATCAGCTCATTCTATGCCACCGGCATTCAACCGCAGGCTAAGATATTCAAAGTCTCTTTCGGACAGTATTTGGATCGGGTGATCATCATCTATCCCAAGACGCCCAGTCAATTGGTGTATGTATGGTCTGATCCTCCTTACCTTAGCTGGTCGGATCCAACAGACATTGCTACAGACAGCGCGGATTATCCACCCTCCGCCTATATGGACTCAGACGGGAATATCTATGTGGTGTATACCCAGCAGATTAGCCTGAATCTGCTTGAGCTGAAGATGAGCTTTTCCCAGGGCAGTTGGAGCTTAGGAACGGTCAATACCGTATGCAATGTGGGAGAGAATTATTTCCCCAGCATCACCAAAGATTCCCTCGGTCGACTGTGGGTGTCCTGGACCTATTACGATTCTGGAACCGAAAGATACTTTGTGCATGCCAAGAATTCACAAGATGATGGAGCCACCTGGGGAACCGGTCCATCTGATCCGGGAACATGTTTGACTAACGGCACCAGCTCTTGCTATTCCCAACTGCTTTTTCAATCACCCTACATCCATTGTTTCTATTCGGATGATTCCACCCTTTTGGCTTATCGCTCGCATGAGCTACAAGCCGCCGGATGGGATTCACAACAGACCATCTATTCCGGCTCTACCATAGATGATAATTTCTGTGCAGATCTATCTTCAGACAATAAAGTGGGAATTGTATTCCCTGGAACGTCCTCCCTTCTATATAAGGAGTATGATGGAAACAACTGGAGTGGGGTGTTCACCGTGGACAACAACACCCCTCTTTCTTTGGCCATAAAATTTCTGGATAACATCCCCTATGTTTTCTTTGCCAAAAACATCGGCACCGGGCAGAATCAGCTCTTTTATTCCTATAAGGATGGCTCGTCATTTGTATCACCCCTCTCTTTTGAGCCAGGACAGAAACCTTTCGATAAAGTCTTCTGTTACGATGATTCTGCAGTCACCAAATATTCCGACCGAACCACCCAAGCATCCGATTCAACACCCGCAGATGTATTTCATCCCACTTCCGGAGGATTGGTCAAGGATACCGATGATGCCTTCTACGTAGGGATGGACGTCAAATTCAACCTAACAAAAATCATTTTGTCCACCGCGGGGATCGGGGGTGAGGTGAAGTGGCAATATTTCAATGGAGAGAGTTGGTCTGATTTTGTCCCCCAATCCGGTAGTTATCATCTGGACTCTCAGGATAAGACGGTCATCTTGTGGCAGGATTTGAATTCGGTTCCCTTAGATTGGCAAAGGTGTCCGGTGAATGGTGTCTCCGAATTCTGGTTAAGGATTCTGGTCACCACAGCTTTTGCCACCACTCCGGTAGGGACTCAGATCACCGCGGTGCCGGAGGCAAAGTATCTGAAGGTGATAAAATAAAAAAGCGTTTAAGGTTTAAGGTTCAAAGTTTAAGATTCATACTGAAAAAAGACGGTGGATGAGGAAGGATAAATAACATGGCATTTACAAACATGGATTTGGTCAAAAAGCATATCTTAGAGCACGAACTTGGTACGGTCAGCAAAGAAAATGTAGCCTGCCGTCTGGAAGGAGAAACACCGTTTCAGCTTCCTCATGTTTTGATTCTAATAGGTTCGGAGAAGGTGAAGGCAAAGGAGCAGAACGCTCCCACCCAGGAGAGTATAAGCTTTGCTTCCTCGGACGCAGTGCAACTGGCACATCCAGAGCTCATACCGGATACCGTGGTGGTGGCAAACGATTCATCCCTGGGGGAAATCTATGTGGAGAACGTGGACTATTCCATTGACTATGATGATGGAAGGATAGTTCTGATCCCAAGTGGATCTATCCCACCGACATCTTCTGTGGTTATCTGGTATCTCTACTTCCGCATATATCCCAAAGATACCGATTATGAAATTGATTACACTAAAGGACAGATAAAAAGACTGGCCACCGGAGATATTGAGGATGGTCAATGGGTTCTGGTGGATTATAGGGTGGAGTTTGCCCTTTTAGGTGATGAGGTCATCAAAAACGCCATAAATGAAGCCAACGACCAGATTCTTAAATACATCGATTCCTCCTATGCCAACTCCACTGATCAATCTCTGGTAACTGCGGAGACCTATTTGGCCGTTTCCATATTGAGCAACATCAAAGCCATCGAGGCGATGACCCAAAACGTAGCCGCCGGCGCTGGATGGCAGGCTCACTCTCTATCTTTAGCATGGTCAAGAATGTCTACCACTTACCGGGAGCGAGCATACGAGCTTTTGAAAAGATTCAAAAAAGACCCCGGAGGTTTTTGTTCGCCTTATGCCGCAAAATCGAGTAATTGACCTCACCCCCTATCTTTTCTTCAAGGATGAAGAGATGAAGATGGGCATGAGCTAATAGTGTAGTTGCTCGATTCATCGAGCCCAATAAATTGGGCAACTACGAGCTGATAATGTTTTTCTCCTTCGGTAATCTGGCGGGGAGAAACAATACGCTGAGAATTTGAGAAAGAGAGTAGAAAATGAACATTACGTTAGATTATCTCCGAGGAAGAAGAACCTGGGTGGTGCCTAATTTCGTGGTGTGGGGAGATTGGTCTTTGGCATCTTTCCTTCTCCTCTACACCGAAATGGGCGAAACCTCTAAAAGAGTGATGCTGGCAAAAAACAACCTTGGTGGTTTAGATCAGATGGTTAGTTTCTCCAACCTTTATGATTTCAAAGGGAATCAACTCCCGGAGATGCTCAAAAGTCCCAAGGTGGTAGTTTTGTCCAAAAATGAGGTCAACTGTTTTGTGGTCGGAACAGAAACTGACACCGGTTTCAGGATCGCAAAATTTTCCGGATTTGAGAAGACCGGACTGGTGGATTTGATGATTGTGGAAATGGGATAAAAGCGTTTAGGGTTCAAAGTTCAAAGTTTAAGTGAGTTGAGAAAAGAGAGGTTCTGAAGGTGAATTTCTCCCTTTTTTGTAAGACTGAAGTGATGTTTGCGTAGGCAAGCCTTTACGGCTTGCCACCAAGCCATGAAGGCTTGGCTACGCCAACTTTAGCATGTAGGGTTAAGGTTTGTGTCACAGGTGGAAAGGATTAGATCATCGTGAAAAGAAAAATCAAGAAGAAAATCAGAAAAAAATCTATTCCCAAAAAAGCTAACAATCAACAGATATCGGATCTACGGCTTCTGGAGATGTTGATTAACAAATTCATTGAAAAACTGGAGAAAAACGGCTTTGAGCCAAAGGTGCAGGATGCGCTGAGGGCGATTCAATTGAAACAGAAGCTGGCTCAAACCTCTGAAGCAGAAAAGATATTCTGGGAGTTGATAGATCAGTTGAGGAAAGAGGAACTGAATAAAACAATGACGAATGACGGATGAAGAATGACGAATTGCATTCATTATTCATTCGTCATCAATCATTCCTTCAGGATGAATCCTCATTCGTAATGGAGAGCAAAGATATGATAAAGTTAAAAATGCATTATTCATTCGTCATCAATCATTCGTCATTCGCTATTTTCATTTTGCTTTTTTCATTTTTCGTTTTGAATTTTCCTGTGCCTGCCGCCTGGTTCGGACTAGACAGTTGTCCCTTACATTGGAACTTCTCCACCGGCTATGCTGATGCGCAGAGATTTCAGGCTCCAGAGGATGGGACTTCCACCCGCCTGGAAATACGTACCTGGACCTCTACTAAAGGATCCACCTTCCGGATGGCAGTCTACGATGACGACAATGGTCGTCCTGAAAATAAACTATGGGAAGGGACAGATATCACCTATTCGGGGGGAGTTTGGTGTGGAGAGGATGTGACCACCATCCAGATAACCGGGGATGCTTACTATTGGTTTGCCTTCAAAACCAGCGCTTCCGAGGAGATGTGTTATGTAGCTGGGGGACCTACTAACTCCCATGAGTGGAAGTCAGGACAGACGTATGCTGACACATTTCCCAATCCCTGGGGAAGCTACACCGGTCATAACTCCAACCGTTACACCATGCGAATGCACTACACCACGGAAGAAGGAACCAAAGGAATCATTGAAATTGATGCGGGCATAATTGAAGGAGGAATCATAAGATGAGATTGAGACTGAGGCTGTTAGTTGAAAGCTATAAGCTGATAGCTGTTGGCTATAAGCTGTTAATTGTAAGCTGTCTGCTGTTAGCTGTAAGCTCTTCACTGTCTGCTGTCGCTTGGGCAGATTATTATGCTCCTTCCGACAGCGTTCCGCTCACCATAGGAACGGTAAGCATAGGCTCAGATTCTGTTCAGGACTGCGATTCGGTGAGAATCAAATGGTGGTGGCTGGATGGGGGATGGACTTATGTGGGGACAAAAAAGCTAACCTCATCCGTGGAGTCCGGCTTTTACTCCACCAACATCAAAGCTTCAGATGCATCCAATCACACCGGAAACTACATAGCCAAAGTGGTGGCATATAAATTTGACGGCTCTTATACGGACATTAAGACCTGGTCCTGGACTGTGGTGGAGACCTTTGATTCTTTAACCAACGCCATCACCAGCACCAACAAAGCCAATTTTAAAGCTGACATTTCTGGTCTTTCAACTTTCGATCCTACATCTGATTCAGTGATGACGGCGAATCCTCCGGCATATCAATCTTCTGGAGATACCAATACTTTTGACATTGTAAATCAATTAGCTAATCGCCCCGCCATTGGGGATACAAATACCAATCCTTTTCAAGCAGGGATTGATGATGTGATCCTTGCAAGTAACCTTGAAGACATTGCTCACAGAAATTATGATACAATGTATGTCCACAGGGACGATTTCAAAGCGGATGTAACCGTTATAGGACAATTTATAGAACCACAGCTTAATCGCAAAAACATTTTCGTCTCCACAAACGGACACAGTGACAGTTCTGGTCTAAGTTGGGATGGTGCAGTTGACTCTTTGGAGATTGCCGAGAGAAAATGTTCTGGGGCGGATGAATATTACATTTACGTAGCTCCGGGGATTTATAGCTCCACTAGTTGCACCACTGATGTTGCCAATGTGCATTGGATGGGGGCTGGAAGGGGACTCACGTTTTTGTCGGGTGTTTCTGGGAAACCGGTTATGCGAATTGAAGCTAATGGAATAGAAATAACCGGTTTTGAGCTTGCCGGAGGAAATGATGGAATTTGGATCAATAATAGCAGTCATTTCAATATCCATGACAATAGAATCAAAAACAACACAAGTCACATGGGCGATGGCATATTAGCATTTGGTGATTCACACTATGGTCGAATATATAATAATTTCTTTCATACACAGTGGGGTTTTTGCATAAGCATCCAGGGAGACTATAATTTAGTTTACAACAATATCATAGATAGTCTTCGCACTGTATCTGGAACAAAGGCTCTTATTCTTTCTACCACTGCCAAATGGAATACGATCCACAATAACAAAATTCACGTGGAAGGAAGTAGCTATGGTATTGAGGTTGCAGATGGATCGGGAGACAACTTTATCGTAGACAATTATGTTTATTCCGGGACGGTGGGGCAAGAATACAAGGAGCTTTATAGCAATGCCACAGCCTACGTTGCCAATCATGGGAGAAGTGGAAGATGGGAAGAGGATACCACCAGCACAGTTGAGGAAGATATTTACCTCTCTGTTGATTCGGTAAATAATGCTATAACTAATACAAACAAAGCCAATTTTAAAGCTGACATCTCCGATCTCTTATCCAGAGGTGATAGCTCGCTTTATATGCGAACCGACTGGAACAACATAAAAAATCAAGATGCAGAGGTTAATTTCAGCCATACCCGCATGGCTTTCGTGGATTCAGTGGACAGCATAACTCAGACCTTGTCCGCATCCTGTGATACGGAATCGATTGCTCGATCCACCTGGAATGATGATATAATTCCCCAAATGGAAAGAAGAATACAATATGTGGATAGCCTGGGTGAGGAGATTTCTGCCTCAGTTGACACCTCCCTGATCAAAGCCATGAACGACAATAACCAGTGGGGTGCATCTTTTGTCTGGAATTATTCTGTCAGAACTTTGACCTCTGGAACCGGTTCTGGAGCAAACAGCGTGGTGGTAAGATGTATGAGTTTTTCAGACAGCTCCGCAGTTGCCTTTGCTCAAATTCAGGTGCTGGACTCTACTGAGAATTCCACTATTGGACTTTTGACCTCAGATTCTCAGGGTCGGGGATTCTTTGCATTGGATAACGGAGTCTACTGCGTGAGGCTATACAAACCAGGATGGCAATTCACCGTGCCTGAGACTTTAAAGGTAGATGAGAATGAGGATACCAGCTACTATGCAGAAGCGTTTGATCCGGGTTCGCCACCACAGGCGGATTTATGTCGAGTGTATGGCTGGGTTTATGACATAAACGATCAACCCATGGTGGGGACAAAGATCAAAGCCCAAATAAAGACGGTTCCTTTGAGGTATCAGAACCTTGTTATCAGCCCATATTATAAAAGTGCGGTAACAGACGATGAGGGCTATTGGTATCTGGATCTGTATCCCAATACTGTTTTAAGTCCTTCTGACACCAAATATATCTTTCACATCTTCAGTCCTTCCGGGACAATTTTACGACTTCAGACCGAGGTGCCGGATCAGGCAAGTTGGGAATTGCAGTGGTAAATTTCTGCCGACGGAGACCCGTCTGGGAAGGCAGATTCGCCTTCCCAGACGGGCTGTCCAGCGGCGGAAAGGCGTTTAGAGTTCAAAGAAGGGGCGGCAGAGAAAATTTTGTTGCATTGGGACTTTGTCCCAGACGGGCAGACGCCCCCGTCCGGGGGTCTCCGTAGTCCCGATGTTTTCGCCTGATGGAAAGTAAAAGACATCCGTAGGCGGGGCTCCCAGCCCCACTCACCTGAATTCAAAAATCCTTAATGGTAGGGTCGGATTTATCCGACCCCAAAGAGTTCGCCGGAAGGTAAGGCTGGAAAAAGTCTTACCAAAACAGGTTTGATAAATCAAACCCCTATAAAGCTTAGCTTAAAGGAGGTGAAAGAAAATGTTCCTTAGCATATTCTCAGCTTTAGGAGATTGGGTCACGGCAAATACTTTTCAGACTTTAGGTGCCATTCTTCTTCTGCTTTCAGGATGGGCGGTCAAAAAATATCTGATTCCCTTTCTTGACACCGAGCTTAAAAAGAAGATGGCAGAGTATGTTCTTTTGATTGCTGATGAGGTGACCGACCAGCTGGTAGCAAAATATCCTCAAAATGAACTTTTTAGGTGGCTGGATCAGGCGGTGGACAAGATAATGGAGATAACCGAAGTGTCAAGAGAGGTAGCCACCAGAGCGGCACAGGCGGCTTTAGCTCGCAAAGGAATAAGACGCTAAGTCTATCCTTAATAAAACTCAAAAGATTGCACAAACTGTGAACAGAATTGCAAGGTCGCACCCGAATTTTTTTTGAATGAGTCAAACGAATCTGTCCTTTTTTTGTGAAATCCGAAATTCGAGGTTGACATTTAACTAAAAGGAGAACAAATCTTAACCCTATTTTCTACAAAGAGTTAAATAGATCAACGAAGCGTTAAATCTTTTCCTGTGTTTTATCAAGGCTGTTTTGGAGGTGATATTTAGCCCGGCAAACATGTGTATTTATTGGAGATCGGCACATCGGTTGCTTATTAAATTGGTTGAGGTTTGCGTATATAAAATGGCGCAAGAATAAGCATTAATTGGGAGTGGTGCGGTTATGAGCAATTATAACCACCCGACGCCAAAATCGGGTATCCCCCCTCCACCACTCCCAATTTTTTTATCTTAAATCTTCTGTTATACTTACTGCCAAGATTTCAGTTTCTTCCTCTATTTTTGTCAGTTAGGTCAATTTTTACAAAGGAAGGTTTTATGAATTAAGCCCCTCAACAAAATTCTTAGCTTAATTGTAGGGGTCGGATTTATCCGACCCGAAAGAACTCTGGGGCGGGAAGAATTCCCCCCATGGAAGGCAATTATTGTCCCCTTCGGGGAATGGGAGAAAAACCCTTGCCTTTAGTATAATCAAGTAGTCCGAATTTGGATCTCATTTGAGTCAACTGACCTGTGGACATGTTAGACTTTTACTTCTGTAAAATGGGGTGTATCT
>JAGMFA010000002.1 GCA_023127875.1 Candidatus Zixiibacteriota bacterium | reverse complement strand
CCCATTCGGCAGGGCTAAATGCCCTGCCCTATGGATGATAAGTAATTGTCTCCTATAGGGGGCGGGAATTTATCCCGCCCCAAAATGTAGCTTTTTCAACAAGCCCTGAAGGGCACTCTCAACCAACGAGTAAAAAAAGAAGAAGCCCCGGATAAACTCCAGGGCTTTTTCTCCCCAAAACTTTTCGAGATTTTTTAGTTGAGATAAGCGCGCAGGGATTTACTGCGGGAGGCGTGTCTTAGTCTGCGGATGGCTTTCTCCTTTATCTGTCTAACCCGCTCCCGGGTTAAGTTGAATCTGGTTCCGATCTCCTCTAAGGTCAACGCCTTCTCCGCATTCAGGCCGAAATAGAGGTTGATCACCTCCGCCTCTCGAGCAGAAAGCGAATTCAAAGCCCTTTCGATCTCCACCTTCAAGGATTCGGTTAACAGGTCCTCATCCGGGGCGGGTTGAAATTCATCCTCCAAAACGTCCATTAGGCTGTTATCCTCGGAGACCGAGAACGGAGCATCCAAAGACAGATGGCTGTTGGAGATCTTCAAAGTATCCGACACCTCCACAGCAGATAAATCCAGCTCTTTGGCGATCTCATCCGGTGAGGGCTCTCTTCCATACTCCTGCTCCAGTGAGCTGGAGATTTTGCCTATCTTGTGCAAAGTTCCCACCCGGTTTAGAGGCAGTCTTACAATCCGCGACTGCTCCGCCAGAGCCTGAAGTATCGCCTGCCTGATCCACCACACCGCATAGGAGATGAATTTAAATCCTCGGGTTTCATCAAATCTTTTGGCCGCTTTAATCAGCCCTATGTTTCCCTCGTTGATCAGATCAGCCAAGGATAGACCCTGGTTCTGGTATTGTTTGGCTACCGAGACCACAAATCTCAAATTAGCTTTGGTCAACTTCTCCAGAGCCAACTGATCTCCCTGCTTGATCCGTCTGGCTAATTCCACCTCCTGCTGTGCAGTGATCAAGGGAGTCTCTCCAATCTCTCTTAAATAAAGATCCAGAGATCTGTCCTCATCCCTGAATCTTCTTACTAACTTTGCCAATTTTTAAACCAATCCTCCTTTCGGCGGCTTTTTGAGGTTGAAGGTTAAAATCGATCTTCTGGTCCTGTTGACAAAACGCTATTTAAGGCTTGACCGCTATAAAAAGTGGTTCTCCATCTCTATAGATTAAGAAAAGAACAGCCTTCTTTTTATCCTTCAAGGATACAGACGCCTTCTGGTAGTCATCTAAATTCTCGATCTTTTGGTCGTTTATCTTTACTATGATGTCACCTGAGCGGAATTCTGCCTGCTCAGCCGGGCTTCCCGGCTTTACTTCCGATACCATCACGCCCGGTTGGAATTTCACATTGAATTGAACGGCTAAATTTCTGGTGGAGGTGTTCACCTGTAGTCCTAACCATTGTTCTACCTTCTCCTCCTCAGATGGCTTTGTTTCTGTTCTGGAGAGGAATTTCTCTCTATCCGCCAACATAAGTTTCTTGGTTAGCTTCTTCCTGTCTCTTATAATATCGATGGTGACCTTCTGCTCCGGACCTGCCTGAGCCACCATCATCCTAAATTTTTGTCCATCCACCACGTTGTGTCCATTGAATACGGTTATCACGTCACCCGTTTTAATTCCCGCTACATCTGCCGGCGTTCCTGGCTGAACCGTTCGCACCAGCACCCCTTCGGCTGAAGGAAGATCCAATGCGTCTGCGGTATTTTTATCTATCTCCTGGAAGACTATTCCTAAAAACCCTCTTAAGACTTTCCCTTTCTCAATTAGATCGGGAATCACCGACTTGGCCAAGTTTATGGGGATGGCGAATCCTATCCCGATATTAAATCCCACCCCGGTGGGATTGGTTATGGCTGAATTTATTCCCACCACTTCTCCATGGATGTTTACCAGCGGTCCTCCACTGTTCCCCGGGTTGATGGAAGCATCAGTTTGAATATAGTTCTGATACTGAGGCGTGTCTTCCGGTCCAAAATTTAAGTTCCCCCTTCCCTTGGCACTGACCACTCCCACGGTGACGGTTCTGTCCAGACCCAGATCGGGAAAGGGATTCCCTATGGCCATGACCCATTCTCCTACCCTCAGAGGATCCGAATCCCCGAATTCAGCCGCGGGGAGTTCCTCGTCCACGTCGATCTTCAGCACTGCAATATCTGTATCCTTATCCAAACCCACCACCTCAGCCTGATGCTGAGTGCCATCAGGCAGTTTGACAGAAATGTTATCTGCGCCGGAAACCACGTGATTGTTGGTCAAAATATAGCCATCTTTTCTAAAGATGAAGCCAGAGCCTAAGCTTTGGCTCTTCTGAGTGGCGGGCCTTCTTTCCGGAACCTCACCGAAGAATCTGCGGAAGAAATCATCAAAAGGGAAAAATTCATAAAACGAGCCACCTTTCACCATCTTTTCGGCTCTTATATTCACCACCGCCGGGCTCACCTTTTCCGCCACCCTGACAAAGGGACTCTCCGACCCCAAAAGAAGCTCGTTCTTTGACCCAAAGAATTGTTCTGGGTCCCTTCTTGAGTCCTCCGTAGACGTGGTGGCCTGAAGGTTCCCTGAGGAAAAAGAAGACCACTTAAAGCCAGAAAGGAATAGGCCCACCCCTATAAAAAGAAGAGCAAAAAGAAAAAATACAAAAAGCTTTTTCAGTTTGAAAAATAATTCGGTATCTTTCAAACCTTTCACTCCCAAAATCTTTTAAATTTTATTGATAAGATTCTGTGCCCCAACATCCAAGAAAAATTACGCTATCTTTCAACAAATCAGAATTACTCTTTTAATCCCCATCCATCTTCTTTTAGGTTTTCTTGTCTCTGCAAAAACTTACCGACAAAATGCAACATATTATACGCTTAAACTTTAAATCTGTTGCACCTCTGATTAAAAAAATCCATAGTGGACAGACGCTCACTCGTCTGGGTGGATGGATACCATGTACCTATACCTGTCCATCCGGCTATACTAAACGCTTGACTTTGGGGGGTAATCTGCTATCTTAGATCAAAATGGATTGATCAGAAGGAAAACTTAAGGAGAATTTGATGAAAGTAAATTTTGTTGATTTAAAAGCACAGTATCAAACCATCAAGCCAGAGATTGATGCCGCCATTGAGAACGTCATCTCCAATACCGCTTTCGTTCTGGGTAAGGCGGTGGCAGATTTCGAAAAGAATTTTGCCAGCTATTGTGAGACAAAACACGCCATCGGAATTAATTCCGGCACTTCTGCATTGATCATGGCATTGAAAGCTCTGGAGATCGGGGAGGGGGACGAGGTAATAACCACGCCTAACACCTTTATTGCTACCGCAGAAGCTATTTCCTATGCTGGAGCAACCCCGGTATTTGTGGACATGGAAGAGAAAAGTTACAATTTAGATCCCACTAAACTGGAAAAGGCCATAACCGGAAAAACCAAGGCGATAATTCCGGTGCACCTTTACGGACAGCCAGCAGACTTAGATCCCATACTTCAGATAGCGGAAAAGAAAGGGATACCACTCATCGAGGATGCCGCTCAAGCACACGGGGCAAAGTATAAGGGGAAAAGGACCGGAGGTTTGGCCAGGGTGGGATGCTTCAGTTTCTATCCGGGGAAAAATCTGGGAGCTTATGGAGAGGGAGGGGCGGTTACCACCAACTCAGACGAGATTGCGCAAAAGGTGCGGATGCTAAGGGATCATGGTTCCTCCAAGAAGTTCTATCATGAGTACATCGGCAACAATTGTCGACTGGAGGGTATTCAGGGTGCAGTCCTCGCGGTAAAGTTGAAGCATTTAGACGATTGGAACGATGCCAGAAGAAAAAACGCTGACCTTTACAGAAAATATCTGCAAGGAACCAGCGTGAAGGTGCCAGAAGAGATGCCCTATGCCAAACACGTTTATCATGTCTTCTGTGTGAAGGTAAAAGAGAGAGAAAAACTAATTGATTCCCTCAAGCAAAAGGACATATTCACCAACATCCATTATCCCATACCCATACATCTTCAGAATGCTTACAGCTTCCTGGGATATAAAAAAGGAGACTTCCCGGTGACTGAAGGATGCATGGATGAGATTCTGTCGCTTCCCATGTTTGCTGAGCTAACTGAGGAACAGATAAAGTATACCACAGATTGTATCAAGGAGTTCTACGGGGAGTGATGAAACTTAACCGATAGGTTGGGTTTCCCGCCGAAGGCGGGATACCCGATAATAAAATCTTTCGTGTAGTGTAAAGCTTCAGCTTTACAAAGCGATTTAAGAAACTAAAAGTTTAAAGCATGGCTGGATGCCATCTCATACGCTTGATAGAATATAGTTCACATAGAGGCGGGAATTCATCCCGCCTCAAGATTTAAGTACCTATAAAGACCCAAGAAATTTTTTGCTTTGAACAAAAGACAATCTATTGTTGTTATGTTTGGTTTTTATCCTGGAGTTTGGGGTTGAAAGAAAAAGGAATTAGAACCCTGGTGATCATCCCGGTGTATAACGAAGAGAACAGGATTAAAACTGTACTGGAGAGATTCGGAGGGGTGAAAGTCCACAGAGTCCTAGTAGTAAACGACGGCTCCACCGATACCACCCCGGAGGTTTTAAAGAGTTTTGATGTGGAGAGCATTCATCATCCCAAAAAAGAGGGGGTGGGAAGCTGTATCAGAGACGGAATAGATTACGCCCGAAAGAATGGTTTCGAGCTGGTAGTGGTAATGGCAGGGAACGGAAAGGATGATCCAAAAGAGATACCCGTTCTGCTTAAACCCATCCTGGAGGAAGACTTTGACTACATCCAGGGATCCAGATATTTGGAGGGAGGGGAGGCGGGAAATCTTCCTTTAGCCAGAGCAGTGGGAATAAAAGCATTCACTTTTTTGTGGTCTTTGCTCTTGCGACGAGGTCTGACCGATGTGACTAACGGCTTTAGGACTTACAAGGTTTCTTTATTCGATGATCCTAAGATAAACATCTGGCAGGAGTGGCTTTCCACCTATGAGCTGGAGTATTATATTCACTTCTGGGTTTTGAAGCTGAAATATAAATTCGGTGAGGTGCCGATCTCAAAGATTTACCCCTCGAAGAAAAAATATTCCAAAATCAGACCGTTTTTAGATTGGTGGCCGATCGTCAAGCCGTTGTTTTATCTTTTGCTGAGAATCAGGAAGTGAAACCGGGATACGTTGAAACCGAATCCGAGAAGTAAGAGAATGTAGATGGAAAATCCAACAGAGTCTACCTTCCCCCCGTCCCCCTCTCCATGAAATGGAGAGGGGGACGGGGGGAGAGGTTTCAATTAACCCTATGTTAGGCGACATTTTGTCTGGCTGAAATTGGAGGTGGACATTATGACACATCCCAAACTTAAGACATGGAATAAGGCTTTTGCGGCAACTATGGTTATGTTGGTTATCTCGTTCTACCTGCTTCTCACTGGATGTTCACAAGAAGAGGATGTGGACAGCCTAATTGAACAACTGAAGGACGAAGACTACCATATCGGAGGAGAGGCGGCGAAGGCACTTGGGGAGATAGGCGCACCTGCTGTTGAACCCCTGATTGCCGCTCTAAGCGATGAAGAGTGGAGTGTCCGAATGCGGGCAGCAACCGCACTGGGGTGGACAAAGGATCCCCGTGCAGTTGAACCGCTGATTGCTGCCCTTAAAGACAAAGATGAGTTTGTACGGAAATATGCAGCAGACGCATTGGGGGAGATAAGGGATGCCCGTGCAGTGCAACCGTTGGTTGCTGCCCTGAGGGATGAAAGCTCACATGTCCGAACGAGTGCAGCCTTTGCACTGGGGCAGATAGGCACACCTGCCCTTGAACCCATGCTCGCCGCTCTGAAAGAGGAAAACCCAGATGTCCGATCGGCGACAGCAGAGGCACTGGCCATAATAGGCGCACCTGCCGTTGAAACTCTGATTGCCGCTCTCAAGGACGAAAACGCACACATCCGAAGACAGGCAGCAAGGTCACTCGGCCTCATGCTGATAAAGGACGGTCGTGCAGTTGAACCCCTGATTGCCGTTTTGAAGGATCAAAGCTCAAGTGTTCGGCACGCGGCGGCATCGGCACTTGGTAGGATAGAGGATTTCCGTGCCGTTCAACCTCTGATTGTCGCTCTCAAGGATGAAGATTCCGGTGTGCGGAACAGTGCAGCACGGGCACTCGGTAACATAGGTGATGTTCGTGCAGTCGAACCACTCATGGCCGCTCTGAAGGATCAAAACTTAGATCTCGCTTGGCCTGTTGCAGCAGAGGCACTGGGCGAGATAGGCACGCCTGCTGTTGAGCCCCTAACTGCCCTTCTGAGAGGCCAAGACCCAGATCTCCAATGGTTTGCAGCAAAGGCACTGGGGGAGATAGGTGCGCCTGCTGTTGAGCCCTTGATTGCCGCTCTGAAGGATGAAGACTTGAGTGTCCGGGGCACGGTAGCAGGGGCACTTGTGAAGACTGACGACATCCGTGCCGTTGAACCTCTATTAACGGGGGCTCGCAAGGATGAAGATTTGCGAAAGATAGTTGCATCGTCTTACCGCTTTTTTCTTCGCGCGGGTAGATCGGGTTCAGAACCTGACCTTATTGAAATCTTAAACACGCATGGCAGTATAGACATGGCCCTTGATTTTCTAAATTGCGGCAACAGTCAGTTGGCCCAAGCAGCGGCTGACTGGGCCGCCTCGCGTGGTTTAATGGTTCTTCAGGGCACCCCAAAAGGTGGCCCGAGATGGGGAGGTCGTCGATAAGAAGTTTGCCTTGTGCTTGTGTCGGCTTTCCTGACCCGACAGGAAAGCCACGCCAGGTCGGGGGACCTGGCGGGCACAGGGAAGCTGTAGAAGAGCAAAAACGAGACCCAGGTCGAACCATGAAATCAAAAGGCAAAAAGAGGAAAAAGCAGGCAGTAAAGCCCAAGGAAGTGGTCGCTAAAAAATCCGCTTTGACCGAGTTCTTCAAGAATCCTCTCTTCTCCTCCAGGGCTTTCGAGGTCGTGCTTTTCTGCGTTATCATCGGGCTGGCCTTTCTTGGGGGGGTGCTTTTCTTGAGCGCCGATCCTCCTGCCATCTCCTGGAGCCAGGATGTTGCCACCGATCCGCCCCAATATACCTATTTTGCCCGAAATAACGTATTATGGGGCAGTTGGGATTTGTTTGGACATAATCGTTTCGTTTTCTTCTTAAAATCATTCACCACGGCAGCCTCTTATCTGGTCTTTTCAGTGTTCGGTACGGGCAGATTTCAAGCCAATCTGGTGGCGGTGATTTTAAATCTTCTGACCATGGTATTTTTGTTTCTAACTCTAAAAAAGGTCTTCAACAAAAGGACGGCATATCTGTCTTTGTTTTTTTTGGGCATAAACTTTGTTTTCATCATGTATGGGCGCAATCCATTTCTGGAAATCTCCGCCATCTTTCTTCTGACTTTGGGCTTTTATTTCATGGTCTCATCCTTCAAGAAAAATCTCCTTTTAATCCCCTCAGGCATCTGCTTTGCCTCAGGAATCTTTTTTGGAAAGACCATGGCGGCGTTTATCTTGCCAGCCTGCCTGGGAGTTTTGCTTTTGTGGATGTTCGAGCATTTCTCTACATCTAACCGGAAGATAAATTTTAGACCTTTAATCTTGTTCGGCTCCGGCTTCCTTGCAGTTTTCCTATTCTGGATATTTTTCAGCTACCTACCGGCCAAAAGAGAAGTGGCAGGTTACTTAGGTGAGCAGGCATTAGGGCTTTATGGTTTCCCCAGAGCATTTCAATCCATCTCCGGATTTATTGATTCTTTGTTCACCTTTGGAAGGGATCTTTTTTATCGCATGCCCGTGGTATTCATCTTGTCGTTTTTGGGTCTGCTTTTATTCTTCCGAAACACCAGTTCCATTAAGGAACTAATTAAACAGAGAGACCATCGGTCCAAGACTAAGTTCTTTCTTGCTTTCTGGTTTTTAGTAGCTTTCTTCCTTTTGATGGCTTTAAACTATCGACCTTTGCGCTACCAGTTGTATCTAATTCCTCCTATGTGCGCTTTGGCGGGATTATGGTTGGATTCTTTTATCTCCTCTTTTGGTTCCAAAAGAAATTCCTCGGTTGGAATTTTTTTCTGGGTCGTCTTTGTTGTCGCCGTCACCTTTTTTATCAACTATGTCATTACCACTTACTACATGTTAAGCCGAAAGCCGATTCAATTAGGCTCCTCTTTGGTTATCTCTTTTGTTATCACTTTATTTTGCGGAGCTCTGTATTACTGGCGATTTGCCAAATCAAGAAAGGTCGCCAAAGATGGCAAGCCATCAGATTCTAAATTACTCAGCTTGGGCTACAGATTTTTGATAATGCTCATCTTGATTTTAATCTCGCTTGTGGTCAACGGATGGCAATATTTAAGCTGGGCATCCTCTCCCACATATTCCTTGAACCGATCGTCCCTAGATTTAGGAAAGATTCTAAGCGATGAAGCTGTAGTCTCAGGTCCTTATGGACCAGCTTTGGTATGGGATAATGAGCTTAAGAATATAATTCATATGTTCGGGGTCACCCAGGCTGATCCGCAACTTTTCTATACCTATCCCATCACCCATCTGGCTTTGGAGAGAGGAGGAAACCGGGACCGGGCTTTTCAGGATTATCCTGAAGTGATGAGTAAGGCAAAAATTGTGACCACCTATTGGCTGAGGAACATTCCGGTCGATATCTATAGAATAGGGGAATGGACCGGCAATCCAGAGACTAAAAATTATCGCCTCTCAGATTTTGAGAAAGCAAAAATGCTGATGGAAAAAGGTGAGACAGATTCTGCTTTGGCTTTGTTGGAGGAGTTTGTCTCTCAACATACGGAGAACTTCAGCGGATACCGGGCACTAACAAAGATTTACTATGAGATGAAAGAGTTCGAGAAAGCGGCGCTTTCTCTGGAGCAGGCGGCGCAATTTAACCCCACTGATTTTTTAGTCCACCAGCAGTTAGGCTCGGTATATCTTAATTTAAGAAATCAAACCGGTGAAGACAGTTACACACTTTTGGCAATCGACCAGTGGGAGAAAGCCTTAAAGCTTTTTCCACAAAACACCCAACTGGCAACACAATTACAAAGAATAAAAGGATACTGAAAATATGCGAAGAAACGATGGACATACTAAAGTTTCAGTGGTGGTTCCAGCTTATAATGAGGCGGAGAATATCGCTCCCTTAATGGAGGAGTTCTCCAGGATGTTTTCCCGCACCAGGATGAATGGCGAGGTGATCCTGGTGGATGATGGCTCCACCGATGGCACCTTCCTCAAAGCCAAAGAATGCCAACAAAAATACCACTTTCTACGGGTGGTGGCTCATAAAAGAAACCAGGGCTTGACCCAGGCTCTGATGACCGGTTTCTTAAGAGCTCGCGGAAGAATCTTCGTTTTCTGGCCTGCGGATCTACAATACCTCCCCCAAGACATCCCCAAGCTGGTCGAAAGAATAGATAACGGATACGACGTGGTGTGTGGGTGGAAACAGGGCTCATACGGTTTAAAGAGGTTTGTTTCCTTTGTGTACAACCTTCTTTCTCGAATCTTATTCAGGATCAAGGTTCACGATCTGAACTCGGTCAAAGCGTTCCGGCGGGAGGTGATGGAGGATGTGCCACTGCGCAGGGACTGGCACAGATACATGGTGGTGATGGCGGCAGATAAAGGATATAAGATTGGGGAGGCAAAGGTCAATTTATATCCCCGAAGATTTGGTGAATCCAAGTTCGGATTCTGGAGAATCCCTATTGGATTCTTGGACCTCCTCTCGGTGAAATTCCAACTCTCCTTTATGAAAAAACCTTTGCTTTTGTTTGGCTTTTTGGGACTGACCTTAATCTTTCTTGGTATTTTGACCGGAGGAGTGGCAGTTTATTTAAGAATTGCAAAAAATGAGGGGTTCAGGCCACTTCTGTATCTGGTGATCCTTTTGGTTCTTTCGGGACTTTCGTTTTTTGCTTTAGGTTTTCTGGCAGAAGCAGTAATCAGCATAAAAGATGAAATGAGAGCGCTGGTCCGACAGGTCTCCACTAAAGATAGACCCAAGACGAGACATTTCCCAAAATCTAACCAGAGGCAACCTTTCCCCAACAGAAGAGAAAACCGATCGGGCAGCAAAGAAAAGGGACCCGACTCTTCACGGTGACTCATCAATTTCCCTATGCGCGAAAGGCACTGGGCTGAAAAGACAAAAAAAGTGTCATTCCAAAGCAAACTGGTATGAGTGCATACGCATCTGAGCTTAAGATTTTAATTTTGACTCATAATTACATCCGCTTCCAGGGAGACCATGCCGGTCTTTTCGTGCATATCTTAGCTAAAGGTCTGGTTCAAAGCGGGCACAAGGTTTTCGTTTTGGCGCCTCATCAAAAGGGTTTGAAGACCTTTGAGATGATGGATGATGTGGCGGTATATCGCTTCACATATGCCCCGGACAGAAAGGAAAAGTTGGCTTACATAGGCAACATGCACGAGTTGGTCGCCCGAAGCTGGATAAATAAACTTCTCTTCTTATCTTTCCTTGTCTCCTTCCTGGTGAAAGCCTTAAATCTTTCATTCAAGAAAAAGATCGACTTAATCTCTGCTCAATGGTGGATTCCTGGAGGATTGATAGGATGTTTCGTCTCACTTTTGAGGCAAAAGCCTTTGATCGTCACCTCGCATGGAACAGATATTCGTATACTCGAAAAATCTGGGCTGTCCTCACGGCTGGCTGGCTTGGTCTTTCGTCGGGCTAAATATGTGACCACTGTCTCTAGCTTCTTAAAAAAGAAATTGACCAGAAGCATCAAATTGGCAAAAGATAAGGTGCAGGTAATCCCTATGCCGGTCACTCCGGAAACTTTCACACCCACTCCTCTGAAACATGGGGGAGTCAAGCTGATACTTTGTGTGGCTCGTTTCACTCCCCAGAAAGGACTGGATTTCTTCCTCAAGGCATGTAAGGTACTTAAGGAGAAGGGGGTCGATTTTAAGGCCAAAATTGTTGGAGAGGGACCTTTAAAAAATTTCCTTCAGCAGGAGATAATCAACTTGAATCTGGAAGATAAGGTTTTTTTGCTCAACATCATGCCCCAGAATGAGTTAAGTCTTCTTTATGCTCAAAGCTATCTTTGTGTTCTCCCCTCCTTGGATGAAGGTTTCGGCTTGGTTCTGGTGGAAGCCCAGTTGTGCAAAAAACCGGTGGTGGGCGCCCGCTCTGGAGGAATAACCGACATCATCCGGGATGGCAAAAGCGGGATATTAGTGCCTCCGGGAGATCATTTGAGTTTGGCTTCCGCTATGGAGAAGATTTTAACGGATGAAGAATTAGCTTCCCGGCTGGCCGAGGGTGGATACCAAAGCGCAATGGCAGAATTTTCACCGGCGATGGTTTTAAAAAAATATTTGGAATTACTAACTTAAAAAAATAAGAGTTCAGGAACCAGAATCCAGATAAATTTTTAGCTGTGGACAGTGGACCGTTGACGGTGGACGTTTTACTAAGATGAGAACAAAAAAACTTCTGATCAAATCTGGCCAAGTTGTCATAATACTTCTCATATTCTATTTCCTGATAAAGAGTCTGATTTCCAACTGGAATCAGGTAAAGGATTTTGACTGGCAGTTTGATTATCCTCTTTTAATCATCTCCTTTGTGCTTCAGATCATGGCACTTTCTTGGTTGGTTAAAATCTGGGGAGGGGTGCTCCGGCACACCGGTTCGTCGGTCTCTTACTTCAAGCTTTTCAAGGTATGGTTTTTTTCCAATCTGGGCAGATATCTACCAGGAAAGGTATGGCAGTTTTTAGGAATGGTCTACATGTTGGAAAAGCGTGGGGTTCCTAAAAGGAACAGTTTCTCCACCGCAATTTTAGCCCAATCTTTCTCGGTCATATCCGGCTTATTGATTGCTTTTCTTTTTCTGGGCGTAAACCTGTATTCGCAATTCCTCTCTCGTAATCCAGCCTTGGTGATAGTTTTAACAGCCTTTGTGTTATCTGTTTTAGTTATTGTCTTTTTTCCAAAACTATTGGAGAAGATCCTTAATTTGGGGTTGGGAATTTTAAAAAGGGGGGAAATTAGCCTTGATATTACCAGCAAGGATGTTATTATTTATCTTTTGGGTTATTCTGTGTCCTGGCTTTTGTTCGGACTGGCGTTTTTGATATTCATAAAGGCGATGGCTCAGGCATCTTTTGGTATGTATCCCGGCTTAACCGGAGCATTTGCCTTCTCGGTCAACGTCGGATTTTTGGCGCTTTTTGTTCCAGGCGGGATCGGGGTGAGGGAAGGGATTTTGGTCCTTTTGCTCTCCTCCTTGTTTCCCGACCTGTTCCCCGTTCCGGTCGCCACTTTAATTTCGCTTCTTGCGCGATTGTGGGTAACCGTGGCGGAGCTTTTATGTTTTTTAATTGCCGTGCCTTTGAAATGATATTAAAATCAATAAGTTTAGCGTAGCCCAGGGTTCACCTCTGGGTGGTCTCAAGATCCTGCGGACAAGCCCTGAAGGCTTGTTGAAAAAGCCACATTTTGGGGCGGGATAAATTCCCGCCCCTATGGGAGACAATTACTTATCAATAGGGCAGGGCATTTAGCCCTGCCGAAAGGGTTTTCAACAGTCCCATAAAGGCTTGCCTACGTTTTTTACTTCTAAAAATGAAAAAAGGAAAACCTAAAAAAGGCAAGAAGGTCGAAAAAAGCAAAGCAAGCGGCTTGGGTCCAAGGAAGCAAGAAAAACTCTGGCGGTATCTACCCATTGCGCTGTTATTCATTCTAACCATCATCCTGTTTTCCAGCTTCGTTTTCTCCGGACAGATGCTTTATGGTACTGATAGCATGAGTGCCGGAGTCTTCTTCCGCAGCTTCTACGCCAATTTCTGGAAGACTTATCATACCATGCCCCTTTGGGACCCATACATTCATGGAGGCATGCCCTTTGTGGACGCTATGCATGGCGATGTTTTCTATCCGGCGACAGTGTTAAAATTCTTTCTCCCGGTCACCTACGCCATGGGCTTGAAGCTGGTTCTTCACGTCTTTTTAGCAGGGGCATTTATGTTTTATTTTTTAAGAGGTTTGAATCTGAGATCAGAGGTCTCCTTTTTGGGCGGATTGCTTTACATGTTTTCCCCCTGCTTGATCTCTTTGGTTTATCCGGGTCATGACGGGAAGATGTTTGTGATGGCGCTTTTCCCTTTGGCTTTTCTGGTCCTTCATCGGGCTTGCAGAAGTGGACGACTCATCCACTTTCTCCTTTTCAGTTTGGCTTTCGCATTACTCATTCTTTCTGCTCATATGCAGATGGCTTATTTTGCCTGCTGGGGATTAGGTTTGTTTTTTCTGTTCCAGCTTTGGAATGTTTACCGAAAAGGGAATAGAAAAATTCTTAAGATCATTGCATATTTTGCAATCTCCATCATCCTGGGATTTTCTGTCTCTATGGTTCAGTTGATTTCCCCTTATCTTTATCTCAAGACACATTCTATGCGCACCATGCACACAGACGAGAGGGGAGGATACGAATATGCCAGCTCCTGGTCCATGAATTTGGAGGAGGCAGCTTCTGAGATCGTCCCGGAATTTTCAGGAGACAACATTCACACCCAGGGAAATTTCTATTGGGGGCGGAATCCTTTCAAGTTGAACAGTGAATATATTGGACTTTTGGCCCTTTTTCTGTCGGTGGTGACCATAATTTACCGACGCAACCGCTTGATCTGGTTTTTCGCCGGGTTGGGCGCTTTATCCTTTATTTACGCCCTAGGGGGGACTACTCCATTCTTTAGAATCTTTTATCATTTAGTCCCTGGAGTCAAAAGCTTCCGGGGACCCAGCATGATAAACTTCCTGTTCTGTTTCTCCGCAGTAAGTATCGCCATGTTGGGCCTGGAGAATTTCTTCAGATTGAAAGATACCCCGGATGAGGCTAAGAGATTTCTTAAGATAGCTTTGATTTTTGCAATAGCTTATTCAGGGCTTACAATCTTGGTAACCCTATTAGGTAAATCATTTTTTAATATCTGGATTGCCATACTTTACAGCGGAATCGACCCGGCAAAAAGAGCCGCCTTAGGGCTTAATATTCCCAGGATCATTGGTGGATTGTGGATCTCCACAGCTCTTCTGTGGCTGGGTTACGGGATTTTACGACTACATTTAAAGGGAGCTTTAAGCCAAGGTATGATTGTGGGAGCTTTAGCAGTTATTGCATTAGTCGATCTTTTTCGGTTCGACTCCCGCTTTATCGAAGTTGTCGATCCCAACCAATACTACCGAAAATCTTCGGTGGTCGATTTTCTAAAAGAAAAGCAGAAGGAGGAGCCCTTCCGGGTTTTCATGCTTCCCCAAAGCTACCCGGATAACTACTTAGCCCTCTACGGGATTGAGGAGGTCTCACTTAGTGCTATGCACGGCAACCATCTGCGCATCTACGATGAGTTCGTGGGGCGCCATGAAAAAAATCCCAATTTGATCCTTCCGAATTTCATGAATCTATTAAATGTCAAGTACCTGCTCAGCCCTTCCCGGCTAAGTACTCCCTGGGTCAAAGAAGTTTTTGAAGCCGAGGGAATATATGTGTATCAGAATCTTAATTATCTTCCCCGAGCATTTCCGGTATATTCCTGGGAGGCGGAGAAAGATGAGGCAAAAATTCTTTCACATTTGAAAGACCCGCAATTTAACGTTCGGCAGAAAATTCTCTTAACCGAGACACCTCCTAATGTTACACCTGATACTATGGAGGTCCCTTCTAACCGTATTGTTCCGGCTAAGGTGTATGATAACAAGATAAATAGTTTTGAGGTGAATGTGGAAATGCAGAAAGCGGGTTTTCTTTTATTAAGCGAAAATTATTATCCTGCCTGGAAAGCTTATGTGAATGGGAAGCAGGCTAAAATCTATCGGGCAAATTATCTGTTTCGAGCGGTTTATCTGGATCAAGGAGAGCATGAGGTGAGGTTTGTTTTCGATTCCGCTCCCTATCGCATTGGGAAAACCTCCACCCTGTTGACATCTGTTGTTCTTTTGCTTATGTTTGGGTTCTATATGATTGGGCGAATTCTTCCTAAGAAAGAGAGAACAAGATCGTAAGTTCGCAGGATCTTAAGATGAGTTAAAAAAGAGATGAAGACTCTGGTGATCATACCCACGTATAATGAACGAGAAAACATCGAGAGGATCATTCCTTTGGTTTTAGAGAAGGATCCATCCATCCATGTTTTGATCGTGGACGATGGCTCCCCGGATGGCACCGGCCAGATCGCTGATTCTATGTCGAAAGAAAACGATCGCATCTTTGTGATTCATCGCAAAAATAAAAGTGGACTGGGAACCGCCTACATAACTGGATTTAAATTCGCCCTGGAAAGGGGCTATGATTTCATATTTGAGATGGATTGCGATTTCTCTCACGATCCCAAATATATTCCTCACTTTCTGGAGACGGTCCAGGATGTGGATTTGGTGTTGGGATCAAGATATATAAGCGGAGTGAATGTGATCAACTGGCCTATGTCCCGACTGCTTCTCTCTTATTATGCCAACGTCTACTCCCGGATCATCACCGGTCTTCCGGTCAAGGATGCCACCGGCGGGTTCAAATGTTACCGCCGGGAGGTTCTGGAGGCAATCGACTTAGATAAAGTCAAATCCAATGGATACTCCTTTCAGATAGAGATGAGCTTCCGCGCCTGGAAAAAGGGATTTAAGATAAAGGAGATACCCATCGTATTTGAGGATCGAAAAGAAGGTCAGTCCAAGATGTCCAAAAAGATCGTGAGAGAAGCTATCTGGATGGTGTGGAGACTGAGGCTGTGGAGTCTTCTGGGTAAATTATGATTATGTTTTTAGGAGTGCAGAAGCTTGTCCAAAGGATCCCGCTTCGCGGGTCTTCTGCGGTTGTAAAGCTTAATACTGTCAACTTCACACCCCGCCATAGGCGGGGTGCACTCCGCTTTACAACAGTAACCAATTATGATGTTCTCTTTTGAGCCAGATATAGACCTTTCCGTCATCATAGTTAACTACAAAGTGAAAGATCTTTTAAGAAAATGCCTGGAGACGATTTTTAATTTTCAAAAAGAGTTGAGTTTTGAGGTGATGGTGATAGATAACAACTCAGAGGACCAAAGCACCAGGATGCTCAAAGAAGAATTTGCCCAGGTTAAGCTTTTGGAAAACAAACGAAATTTGGGCTTCTCTGCGGCTTGCAATCAAGGGATAAAACGGAGCCGGGGTCGATATGTTTTGTTTTTAAATCCGGACACGGAGTTCACCTCCGGAGGAATAAGTAAGATGGTTGAGTTTATGGATGCTCATCCTCAGGTGGGAATTTGCGGTCCCAAGATGACCGATCCCCAGGGGAGAGTTCATTTCTCCTGCCGATCGTTTCCCTCTTATCTGACCGCCATCTCTTCCAGTCAATCCATCTTAAACAGGCTTTTTCCTCGCAATCCATTGTCAAGAAAATATCTTCTAAAAGATCAGAATCGAAGCCAGGAAAGAGATGTGGATTGGGTGTCCGGATCGTGCCTTCTGACCAGAAGAGATGTGTTTGAGAAAATCGGACCCTTAGATGAGACTTTTTTTATGTATGTGGAGGATATAGATTTTTGCTATCGAGCTAAAGATGCTAACTTTTCGGTTTATTATTTTCCGAATGTGGTGGTAATTCACCATATTGGTAAAAGCACTCGAAAGAAAAAGCTTTTAATGCAGACAGAACATCATCGGAGCATGTATCATTTCTATCGAAAACATCATCATCCCAACGTTATCTTGAAAGGAATCGTTTTCATTAGCATCTGGATTCGCCTATGGTTTACCGTATTAACGGGTTTTTTCTTAATGAGTAGAAAATAAGATTTGCTGGCTATTGGTCTTCTCCCGCCTTTGACGGGAATAACCTGTGAAGTCTCTCTGTTGGTGAAGAACACCAACAGAGAGCGGGGTTTTTTGGGGCAACAAGTAGGAAAAGAAACTCTCTAAAAGGCAGAAGATGAACGGACCTTATTTAGATTTTGAAAAGCCAATTTACGAGTTAGAAAAGAGGATAGCCGACTTAAAGGAGCTGGCGGGCAGGGAGGGAGAGGAACATCTGGAGAATCTGGAGCTTTCCCGTGAGATCGAGTCTTTAGAGTTGAAGCGGGATAAGCTCACCCGGGAGATCTACTCCAAGCTTTCTCGCTGGCAGAGGGTACAGTTAGCTCGTCATCCTCGTCGTCCCTGTGCCCTGGATTTTATCTCCCTTATGACCACGGATTTCGTTGAGCTTCACGGAGACAGAAATTTTGCGGATGATAAAGCCATAGTGGGCGGATTCGCCAAAATGGATGGAAAGCCAGTTTTGATGGTGGGACAACAGAAGGGAAAAGACACCAAACAGAAACTGTATCGAAATTTTGGCATGCCCCATCCTGAAGGATACCGAAAGGCGCTGAGATTGATGCAGTTGGCTTCCCGATTCGGCAAGCCGGTGGTGATTCTGGTGGATACCCCGGGAGCGTTCCCTGGTATAGGGGCAGAGGAGAGGGGACAGGCAGAAGCTATAGCCCGAAACTTAAGAGAGATGACTCGCCTGTCAGTGCCCATCATCATCAACATCATTGGCGAAGGTGCCAGTGGAGGAGCCTTGGGAATCGGGGTGGGAGACAGGGTCTTCATGTTAGAGAACGCCTGGTATTCGGTGATCTCCCCGGAGGGATGTGCCGCCATTTTGTGGAGGGATGCCGCCAAAGCACCTGAAGCAGCGGAGGCTTTGAAACTATCCGCCCCCGATCTCATGAAACTTAAAGTTATAGATAAGATTATCCCTGAGCCAGGAGGGGGGGCTCATCGAGATCCCAACAGACAAGCTGATATTCTTAAAAGAGAGATACTCTCTGCTTTAAATGAACTGGAAAAGCTGAGCCCGGAAGAATTAATCGAGAAAAGAATCGGCAAGTTCCGGGTGATGGGGGAATATTTAGAAAGAGAAACAAAGTGAGATTCTGATTTGCAGAAGTGACCTTCAGATTCGTTCGAATATGGATTGGCTCAGGAGTGTGTTTAGGAAATCAATAGTGGTAGCCGCAGGCTTTAGCCTGCGTCGGTCTCGTCCATTTGGACGGCTATCACATTAACCTTTTTGGCCTGTGTTTTTGTTTTCCTCATCGGGTTATGTGGATTTTTAAGCTAAATAAGTATCGTATAAAGGAGTAACGAGATGATCGATCCAAAACTTTTGGAGATTTTAGCCTGTCCCGCCTGTAAGGGCGATTTGATTTATGATGAGAAAAATCAGAAACTTGTTTGCGAAAAATGTCGTCTGAGATATCCCATAGAAGATGATATACCCATAATGCTGGTGGATCAGGCGGAGAGGTTTTAAAGGAAACCAGGTAAGAAAACAAACAGAACAGGAGGAATCCAGGAATGAAGCTCTCAAAATTTTGTGGAGAGGATTTGATATCTTTCGAAATCAGGGCACAAACCAAAGACGAAGCAATCAAGGAATTGGTGGATTTGGCATCGAAATCCAAGCTGGTCAAAGATGCCGGTCAGCTTTTGCAGGATATTCTGGAACGGGAGAAATTGGTCACCACCGGCGTGGGCTATGGGGTGTCCTTTCCTCACGCCAAGTCCAAAGCCATTCGGGGAATCATCATCGCCTTCGGCAAATCCAAAAAGGGGATCGATTTCGATTCCATGGACAAAAAACCAGTTCATCTTTTCTTCTTGATCGCCGCCCCGGAGGATGCCATTGGAGCCCATTTAAATGTGATGGCTCGACTCTCCTATCTGATGAAAAGCGAGAAGAACCGAGACAAATTGATGAAAATGAAAAGCCCCAAAGAGCTTCTGGAGGTGTTGGATTCAGTAGAGTAAGACTGAGACGGAGAAAAGACTAAAACCCAGTCTTAGTCTCAGTCCCAGTCACATTCTCAGTCTGAAAAAAGAGGTGATAAGTGTTTAGATTTGAGAAATTGGATGTGTGGCACAAGGCTGTCGATCTGACCTTGCAGATAGATGAAGTCCTTAAGAAGTTGCCAAAGAATGAATTGTATTCTTCTGGTGATCAAATAAGGAGGGCGGTTTTGGCTATCTCAACTAATATTGCAGAGGGAACCGGAAGGAATTCTAAAAAGGAGGCAAGCTATTTTTTTCAATGTAGCAAGAGGATCTGCCTATGAGGTAGCCAGCCTGTCAAAAGTTTTGAAGATAAAAGGATACTTAAATGAGGAGACACTTGAAAAGTTATATTCAAGTTGTGAGGAAATTTCCAAGATGTTATCTGGAATGATTAGGTTATCTAAGTCTCAAATCTGAATAGACTGAGAGTTGAGACTGAGAAGTGAGACTGAGAAGTGAGACTGAGAGAAAACCAGAAACTCAGTCTCAGTCACAGTCTCAGTCCCAGTCCCAAAACTCAGTTCTCAAGACTGAATTTTATGCACAGACTCTCTTTTCTGATTCATATAAGAAGGGAAACATTTCTTCACTTGACGATATTTGTTCTTTTATCCTTTTTGCTTTTGGTTCTTCCTCAAAGGATCAAATCAGATCTCTCCGCCTTCATCTTCAGATTTACCTATGGGCCATTTTACGCTTTTAGCAATCACATCAAAGAGTTGGAGAGGGTGGGGGAGGAGAACAAAAGATTGCATCAGAAGGTGATGGAGCTTTCCTTAAGAAATTTCTGGCTGAATGAGGAACATCTGGAAAACCAAAGATTGCGGGAACTTTTAGACTTCCGGTCACAACTTGAGCATAAGGTGATTCCGGCCCACGTGGTGGCAAAAGATCCTAACCGAAGACATTTTTCGGTTTTGATAAACAAGGGATACCCAGAGGGGGTAAGAAGGAACATGCCGGTGGCTAATATGCACGGACTGGTGGGCAAAATTGTGGCTGTCTCGGCACACAGCTCGGTGGTTCAGCTTATGATCGATCCCAGCTTCAGAGCCTCAGCTAAAAACCAGAGAAGCCGGGTGTTCGGGATCATAAGGCCTGAGTCCGGTTTCACCCTGCGACTGGACAACGTACCTTTGCAGCAGGACGTGAGAGTGGGAGATGAGGTGATATCCTCCGGTCTTGGTGGCATCTTCCCTCCTGGGTTACAAATAGGCGTGGTGACCGCGGTGGAAAGCTCAGAGATCTTTTCCAGAGAAGATCGCTCTTTTGGAATATTCAAAATGATACAGGTGAAACCCTCTGTTGATTTCAGCAGTCTGGAGGAGCTTTTCGTATTGGAAGTTATGAGGGAAGAACAGAAGGAATAACCTAATCAGGGATGAGTCTTATCATATCATCTATTCTTTTTAGAAGATAAATTAGACGAAAAAAAGGGTGTCAACTGAATGTTCTGGGGAAGTTCCATATTTTCTAAGATCCTTTCCGGAGTGGTGATCCTTTTCATACTGATATTTTTTCAAAGCCTGCTCTCTGGCGTGGTGACCATAATGGGGGTGAAATTTGATTTGGCTATCGTTATGTTGGTGTATATCGCCTTAACCCGAGGTCCTACCTATGGGATGATCTTTGGTTTTTTGATCGGGCTTTTGTTGGATGTTTTTACTCCACAAACTTTAGGGTGGGGGGCTTTGGTCAAATGTCTGATCGGATTCACCGTGGGCAATTTCAAAGATAATCTGTATCTGGAGAGCTTATACTCCAAAGGAGGGGTGATATTCTTTGCCCTCATTTTAAATGATTTTCTTTATTATATCTTTGCCAGCGGCGTGAACCCCTCAACTTTCAGAATATTGAGCCATCATTCGGTGCCATCGGCTTTTTATACCTCGATGGTTGGAATGTTAGTCTTTCTGGCCTTGCCTTTGATTCGATGGGAAGGATGGGGCACTCAAAAAGGTTCTAGTTGACGTGATCTGAAATAAAAGGTTTGTCTTTTTCATAGATTGCGCGTAGGCTTGTGTGCCAAGCCGTGAAGGCTTGGCTACACCCAATAAGTAATAGGCTCAAAATCTTTGCCTTACATATAAATATCTTACTGAAATCAAGTTGGTCTCCAATTTAGCTGATGGAATTCTGGGTGAGAATGAAAATATTCAGGACGGAATAGAGTTGACATTTTGAAAACCTCACCTTTTTCCCCTCCCCTTATTAAGGAGAGGGGAACCAAAGGGGTGAGGTTGGAGGAAGCAACAGTTTTGTCTTTTGGTACAAATCCTAACGATCCTGTGGACGGACATAAACTTGTCCAAGACAAACTTTTTTTGAGAAGAACTCAAAACTAAAATTAAAATGGCAGAAGAGATCAGACACATTAAGGATTCACCCGACTCACACCTTAGCTTCAGCCAATCTTCATTGAAGAAATCTCTCATCGGATATATCCCCAGAGAAAAGAGAGCGAAGGTTTTAGTGGGTCTTCTGGGAGTGATTATTTTTATGCTTATCGGAAGGCTGTTGTTCTTGCAGGTGGTGAGAGGGACCCATTATAGCCGGATATCTGAGGAGAATCGGATACGGCTTTTGACCTTGCCCGCTTCAAGGGGCATAGTAAAAGATAGAAATGGCCAAGTCATCGCCACAAATCGCCCCTCTTACACCGTTTTTCTCATTCCGTATGAAGTCCTGGAAGCTTTTGCTGAAAACAGCTCCAAAAAATCAACTGTTAAAAGTGGGGATCTATCTTCTCTGGTGGGAAAGCTTGCTCTCTGTTTGAAGTTGGATGCTCACTCTTTAGAGGAGAAGATCAGATCCAATTTGACTAAAAGTTACCAGCCCATCAAGCTCAAAAAAGATGTGGACTTCAATACCATTTGTGTTATTGAAGAGCAGAATGAGGATCTGCCCGGAGTGATTTATCAAGTGGAGCCAGCCCGAAAATACTTAGATGCCAGTTGGGTGGGTCATGTTCTGGGATATGTGAATGAGCTTACTAAAGAGGAACTATCCAAAGGGGTGACCCAGAAAGGGTTTCGTCTGGGAGGGGTTATTGGAAGAAAGGGAATAGAGAAACAATATGATGATATGCTAAGGGGGAAAGATGGGGTAACTTTTCTGGAGGTGACCGCCCGGGGCAAGATCTTAGGTCCTTTGGATGAACGAAAACCAGATCCTCCGGTCAGTGGTTCAGATGTTAGGTTAACCATAGATTGTGATCTTCAGGCTGTGGCTGAATCGGCTTTAACAGATTACATGAGTGCAACAGTGGTGGCTTTAGATCCGAGGAATGGAGAGATATTGACTCTGGTGAGCAAGCCCGGGTTGGATGCCAATCTCTTTGCCGGAGCCATGTCCCTTAAAGAATGGAACGAAATTCTGGAAAACCCCCTTCACCCTCTTCTCACCCGTCCCATTCAAGCTACCTACCCTCCAGCCTCCACCTTAAAACTTCTCACTGCAGCCATAGCCCTGGAAACAAAAATCGCAAACCAAAATACTTATCTATCTCCTTGCCGAGGATCTTTCCGGTTTGGAAGGAGGACATTCAGATGCTGGAGACCTGAAGGACACGGGAGATTGAACCTTGAGGATGCCATCATTCAATCCTGCAACGTCTATTTTTATCAGTTGGGACTGAAGGTGGGTTTAGAGAGATGGAGCCGCTACGCTCAAAGGTGTAGGTTCGGGCAAAAGACCGGTATAGATATACCAGACGAGACGATAGGTTTAGTTCCCACCCTGGAGTATTATCATGAGAGATATGGGAAAGGTGAATGGGTGAAAAATCTTATAATCAATCTGGCAATCGGACAGGGAGAGATTTTAGTTACGCCACTTCAACTGGCTCTCTTTTTCAGTGGTCTGGCTACAGATGGGAAGCTTTTCAAGCCTTATCTTTTAAAAGAAGTGGTCGCCCACGACGGAAGGGTTACCTACACTCAGCCGGAGGAGATAGGGCATCTTCCCTTCTCCTCCTCTACTTTAAAGGTATTGCAAGAAGCCATGACCGGAGTTGTAAATGATCCCCATGGAACCGGCGTCTTGGCTAAAATTCCTGACATGGTAGTGGCTGGAAAGACTGGCACTGCCCAGAACCCACATGGAGAAGATCACGCTTGGTTTGTAGGCTATGCGCCGGCATCAGATCCGCAGATAGTGGTGGTGGTCTTAATCGAGAACATAGGACATGGGGGCACCTTCGCCGCACCGGTGGCAAAAAAGATCATAGAAAAATACTTGATAAAAGATTTGGCGCAAAGTCAAAAAGATAACAACCTCGAATTTGGCAGTCACTGATCTTTGACGGGAATCGGCAAAAACACATAAGACAGATCATGATAAAATTTCGCTCAAAAGAATTCGACTTAACGCTTGTCATCGTCGCCTTGATCCTGTCCATAATCGGGATATTATTGATTTATAGTGCCAAACTTCATAGTGACAATCTCATAGAGAGAGGGATCTATATCAAGCAGATCATCTGGGTTTTGCTGGGACTCTCAGCTTGTGCTTTAACTTTCTTTATCCCTTTGAGGTTTTACGATATTTTTTCCTATGTATTATACTTCCTCTCCCTTCTCACCCTGGTTTTGATTTTGATGATCGGCTCATCCAAGATGGGAGCTTCACGGTGGATATCTGTAGGTGGTTTCAATGTTCAACCCGCGGAGTTTGCCAAGATCGCCACCATCTTTGCCTTAGCCAGATACTTAGCTTATTCCAAGCGTTCCATTTATAGCTTCAGATGGCTGGCCAGCGTGGTGGGGATGGCACTTTTGCCCGCACTTCTGATTTTGAAACAGCCCGATCTGGGAACCTCACTGGTTTTCTTTGCCATTTTAATCTCCATGCTTTTGTGGTCCGGGGTTCCACTTTTCTATCTTTTCCTGATAATCTCTCCGGTCATCAGCCTGATCTGCGGCTTTCACCCGCTATCCTGGGCTTTGTTCTTCTTGATTCTGATTATGCTATTATATCGCCTGAAACCAACCTTCATCTTTTCTATGGGCTTTCTTTTGCTCAACTTAGCCTTTGGAACAATTACCCCGTTGGTCTGGAACAAACTGCACCATTATCAACAACAGCGCATCATCGTATTTTTAGATCCGGGACGGGATCCGCTGGGGGCGGGTTACCAGATAATTCAATCCAAGATAGCCATTGGATCGGGTGGGCTGGTGGGAAAAGGATATTTACAGGGAAGCCAGACAAAGTTAGCTTTTCTTCCCCATCAACATACCGATTTTGTCTTCTCCGTGCTGGGGGAGGAATTCGGATTGTTAGGTGGGATCATTCTTTTGGGATTATTTACTTTTCTCATAATCAAAGGAATCCTGATTGCTCAAAAGACCAGGAATACTTTCGCCAGCAATGTGGCAATTGGGCTGATCGCCATAATTGGCTTTCAGATGATGGTCAATATCGGGATGACCCTTGGCGTTATGCCGGTTACCGGTCTCCCCTTGCCTTTCGTCAGTTATGGTGGCTCCTCCATGCTTCTTTCCTGGATGCTTTTAGGAATCCTTGTGGCAATCAATTCCAGGTGGTATGAGTATTAACATAAGAGAAAGAGAAAAACCTTAGGAAATGTAGGAAGCGGATTTATCCGCCCCTAAGAGAATCGAATTCGTTGACCTCTCCCCCCGTCCCCCTCTCCATGCAATGGAGAGGGGTTTACCCTGAAGGGGAGATAGGGGGCGAGGTAAAAAAACCGATTTTTTTGATGCTGACTTATTCTCATGTGTTAGCCACCATCTGAAAGAAGACACTTACAAATACTTTGCTCTGGAGAATTGGTGTTTCCTGTTCTTGTCAAGCTTGGACCTGTGGCGGTCAGAACATACGGTTTTCTTTTAGCCTTAGCTTTCATATCGGCCATTTGGTTTTCCGCCAGAAGAGCCAAACGGGAGAGACTGGGGACCCAGTGGCTTCCCGATCTTTCCCTGATCATTTTGATCTCTGCCATTGTAGGGTCCAGATTCTTTTATGTGATTTATCATTTAGAAGAGTTTGAGGGCCACATTTTAGACATGATCAACCCCATTCAAAGCACAGGGGAGATAGGCATTGGTGGGCTATCCATGTTCGGGGGATTGGTTCTGGCAATCGTCTGCGGCATAATTTACATTCATATAAAGAAGCTTTCTGTATGGAGGATCGCCGACGCGGTAGCTCCCTCCATCATGCTGGGCTTGGGCATAGCTCGCATCGGGTGTTTTCTCAACGGCTGTTGCTTTGGGGAACCCAGTCAGAGCTTTCTTGCTGTCATTTTCCCTCCCGACTCTCCGGCAGGGTATATGTTCCCGGATACTCCCATTTTTCCTGTTCAACTGGTTGCTTCCTTCTACGGGTTTTTCATCTTTGGAATTCTTTTAGCCTTGGACAAGTTCAAACGTTTCCACGGCTTCACCTTTTGGCTGATGCTAATCTTTTATTCGGTGGCAAGATTCACCATCGATTTCTTCAGATACTATGAGGAGAGCATGGTCTTTGCTAAAATCGGTGGGGCGCGTTTCACCGTCAATCAGGCTTTGATTGTTTTGATTTTCATCTTCTCCCTCTTCATGTGGAACTATCTGAGAAAAAAATCAAAAATAAAGCTCTCTTCCAAAGACGACTTGAGTTTGAAGGAATAGCTGAAAGCCTGCCTTTAATTTTTTCTTAAGCCTTATGCTTTTTTTCAAGACAAAACATTTTCTCCTTGAGCTTAAGAATGACATCTTAGATTTGGTTTATCCTCAAAGTTGCCCCATCTGCGAAAAACCATTAGGGAGAAAGGAAAAAGACATCTGTGAGGAGTGCTGGAAAACTTTAGCTCTCCTTCCTGCTCCCTTCTGTCCCTATTGCAAGTCCTTTCTTCAAGATGAAAAGACAGTTTCCGAGCATCAGTGTCCTTATCTGAGAAGGCCGGAAGATCGAAAGATACTCGCGGTCAGATCTTTGGGCACCTTCGACGACAATTATCAGAAGCTCATTCATCGATTCAAATATGACAAGAAGATCCCTCTGGGTAAGCGGCTGGCGCAAAGTTTGGGGAAGATGGTAGCACCGGACAGAGATTTTGCAAACTGTGATCTGGTGATTCCGGTTCCTTTGCATCGTGCCAGACATAGGGAGAGGGGGTTTAATCAAAGTGAGATTCTGGCGGATGGCGTCTCCCAGGCGATAAATCTTCCCCTGGCCAAAGAGATCCTCAAAAGGAAAAAGAATACTAAAGATCAGACCTATCTGAATCCTCAACAAAGAGCGGAAAACGTAAGGGAAGCTTTCGTGGTTACTCAGCCCGAGAGGATAAACGATAAAAAAGTGATTTTAGTCGACGACGTAATCACCACTGGAGCGACTCTAAACGAGTGCGCCCGGATGTTAAAACAAGCCGGAGCTGAAAAAATCCTTGGAATGACCCTGGCGGTGGTGACAGATTGAACAAAGGTGGTTCCCCAAAATGGAGTTGCTCAATTCATCCAGCCGAAAAGCCCAATAATTTGTGCAACCCAAAGTTGATTCCCTTGTCCCACGCGGGTGTTCCCCAGACGGGCAGGCACCCGTACGGGTGGGCGTCCGTGCACGGCTGGCAGGCTTCACCCACCTTCATCTCTGATTCAGGCTGAGTTTATTCTGCACTTCGTCTCGCCTCGCACTGATCCCGCCTTTGGCGGGATGTATGATTTGTATTTGGTCTCTACAACACAGAAAAGAATTGACAAAGCTGGATTTTCTGTTATTTTATAAATTAGAAAGAAATATTATTGAAGGAAGGGAAGTTTTGCCTGGCTACGATTCAGAAATTCATTTTTTTACCGACAACATTTCTTTTAACTCTCAACTTTCAAGGAGGTTGGCATGCTAAACTCTAAAGGTTTGAACCAGTCCCATGGATCTTGGCGACCTAAGCTCACCGGGCTTCTGCTCTTATTGTTGGGCTGGTTCTGTTTTAGCTCGACGCCTTTGTGGGCCAACTCTAATCCAGAATGGATAGAGCTTATCCCTGGGGTGGAGAAGACCCCTCAAATCAACGTTTTAGAGTCAAATTTTGAACAGGTGGTTTTTGATGTTCAGATATTTGGCATGTGGTCTGAGGAGGTAACCACCAAGGGAGGGGTTTTCAATCAACTCAGCATACCGGAATGTGGCATAACCAATGTTATCGGTGAGCCCAATTTGCCGGTGCTCAGAAAAATGATTCAGATCCCTTATGGGGCTGAAGTGGAGGTGGAGGTGATCTCATCTGAGTTTGAGGAAAAATCCTTAGAGGAATTGGGCATACTTAATCGAATCATTCCCATTCAGCCGCCCATTCCCAAAATTGAAGGTGCCTGGGAGGCAGCGGAGTTTGTGATCCATGAGGAAGCATACCAAAGGGACAGCTTCTACCCGACAGAATTGACTAAGAAAGGGGAGATAGGTATCATACGTGGGCACAGATTTGTGACTGTGGAGATCTCGCCTGTTTCTTACAATCCAGTGATGGGCAAATTGAAGTTATACTCCCATATAAGGGTGCAGGTAAATCTGAGAGGTTCAGATAGGGTTCAAACCGAGGATATGCTCTATCGCTATGCCTCTCCGCCCTTTGAGGAGGCATGCCGGGATATGTTTATCAACTATTCGGCATATCAGGACATAGTCAAGGGAGCTCCGGATTTGCCCATAGGATACCTTATCATCGTCCACGATAGCTTTGAAGCCCAGGCGGCTCCTCTGGCGGAGTGGAAGAGTAAGAAAGGTTATCATGTGACTGTTGCAAACACCACCCAGACTGGCACCTCCACCACCAGTATCAAAAATTACATTTCAGAGGCTTATGACACCTGGCCTATCCCCCCCACCTACGTCCTTTTGTTTGGAGATGTCGGCTGGATCCCCACCTACAACGGATCATACAGCGGAACTGCCACCGATCTTTACTATGTGCAGATGGACGGAGATAGATTTGCCGACATTTATCGAGCCAGATTCCCGGTGCGCAACACCACCGAAGCAACCAATATGGTAAACAAACTGCGGTATTATGAAAACCCGACTTCGCCTGATCTGGAATGGATGAGGCATGAATGTTTTATTGCCTCCGACGATGCCGGTCTAACCGCAGAAATTACTCACCGATACGTGATCCAGAACTATCTTACGCCCAATGGAGTGTTTGCTGACAGCATCTGGGAAAGATTGGGCGGAAGTACTTCTGATATCACCAACTGCGTGAATGCCGGCAGAAGTGTGGTTTGCTACTCCGGTCACGGAGGCCCCAGCGGTTGGGGTTGTGTGCCGTTCAATAGTACCAATGTCAGGGCTCTCTCCAACGCAGATGAATATCCTCTGGTGCTCTCGCATGCCTGTTCCACCAATCCTTTCGATCAAACCGAGTGCTTTGGTGAGGTTTGGGTTAAAGTCCCCAATAAAGGCGGAATAGCTTTCTGGGGAGCTTCAGCTTCCTCTTATTGGGATGAGGATGACATCCTGGAAAAAAGGATGTTCAAAGCCGCATTTGAGGAAACCTGTTATTCGGTGGTCTCCATGACCGATAAGGCGCTGTGGTATCTTTCAGAATACTATGGCGGAGGGGGACGTACGAATTACTACTTTGACATGTACAATGTGATGGGTGACCCATCGGTTGATATCTGGACTTATATTGCCGACGACCTGATGGTTACTTTCCCCGGCACCATTCCCATGTTGCCCTCCTATCCGGTGGAGATCACGGTTGAAACTGCAAGCAAAGGTCCCTTGTTTGGAGCTTTGGTCTGCCTGAGAAAAGGATCGGAGGTTTTTGAGACCGCATACACGGATGCCAACGGAGAGGCAACCCTGTATGTTTCACCCACCACATTGGGCTACATAGAGCTGACCATCACCGCCCACAATCAGCTTCCTTTTGAGGACTCCATAAACGTCATCCCGCCGGGAGATGCTTATGTCGCCTTCGAAAGTTATAGCATTGATGATGATAGTCTGGGTGAGAGTCGGGGAAACAGCGACGGAGATGTTGATTTCGCAGAGACCATCGAGATGCCTATTGTGCTGAAGAATTTCGGCGATTCCACCGCCCTGGATGTGCATGCCACACTTTCCACCACTCACCCACTGGTTACTATTATCGACAACTATGAGGAATGGGGAGACATACCCAGCGGAGGCACTGTGGTGTGTCAGGATGCTTTCGTCTTCTACGTCTCTCCAGAAATACCAGACCTGGAGGTTATCACTTTCCAGTTGGATATAGAAGCTACCAATGGAAGCTGGAGCTATGATAATCCGACTGTGGTGGCCCATGCTCCCATACTGGTTTATGAGTCCAAGGAGACAGACGATATCGGCGGAAACGACAATGGAAAGCCTGATCCGGGTGAGACCTGTGACATAACCGTAACTTTGAAAAACGACGGCAGTGCTGGAGAAATCCAGATTACGGCTAACTTGATATGCAACGATCCTTATATCGCCATCGATGTGGCCAGCGCATCCTATCCGGACATAGCAGCGGGCGAAACCGGAAGCTCCCTTACTCCATATCGATTCACTGCGGATCAAAATTGTCCCCAAGGACATAAGGCTTCCATGATCTTGCAGATCAGCGGCTGGGGTCCTTATTACACAGAGGAAACATTTGACGTTTTCATAGGTCAGAAGCCCATTCTGTATGTGGATGATGATGGTGGGGAAGATTACCAACAATACTTCTTCACCGCTTTAGATTCGTCTGGGATACCATACAATGTATGGACCTATGAAACTCAAGGATGCCCTCCGGATACCGTCTTTGAACTCTATCAGGCAGTGGTATGGAGCACAGGTCCAGACTACGGGACTATCGGAAGTCCCAAAACCCTGACCGCCGCGGATCAGGAGCGGTTGATGACCTATCTGGACGACGGAGGAAACCTGCTTCTCTCCAGCCAGGATCTTTTGTATGATAACGATCCCAATACCTTCATCACCGAGTATCTGCATGTGGCAGATCACGTGGATGATGAGAACATACATTCGGTAGCTGGGATTGTCGATGACACCATCTCCGATGGAATGGCTTTTACTTTAAGCTATCCATTTTATAATATGTCAGACTGCATAGTTCCTGGATCAGGTGCCACTGCAATATTCTATCAAACAGGAAAAACCTCTTCAGACTTGAGAGAGGGGGTACCGATGGATCGTCTTTCCAGAACTAGCACTACCGATTTGCTTGATTCTTGTGCCTTGCGCTATCCCGCTTCAGGACAATCAACCTACAAAGTGGTATTCCTTGCATTTCCATTTGAGGCAGTTCCTCAAACAGGCGCATATCCCAACAATTCCTACACCCTGATGAGGCAACTCATGAATTGGTTTGGACTGAAAAAGCCAGCTTATATGCACGGGGATGCTAACGGAGATCAGGTAATAGATCTGGCGGACGTAGTTTATTTAATAAACTATCTATACAAGGATGGTCCTGCACCTGATCCTTTGGAAGCTGGCGATGCCAATTGCGATAGCACTGTGGACTTAGCTGACATAATCTATTTGATCAATTACCTGTATAAGGATGGGCCTGCGCCCCCTTGTTAGAATGAATGAAAATTAAGTTTGTATACTGTAAAGCGCCCCCCGATCCCGCAAAGTGCGGGGTTGGGGGTTGTTTTTTATTCAGAGTAAAAAGGGGGGGTCTCGTTGGTAACGGACGCTTGGTGCGTTACCCTTTGATTGTGAAATGTAGCTTCCGAACTTGTCTCGGACGGAAACGTAGGCGGGGCACCTTGCCCCGCAAAAGGGTGAGAAACTGAAGACTTTGTGAGTCTAAAGTAGAAACGAAACTATAAAAGTGTTGACAAATTTGTTTTTTTACTTAATACTCAAAAAGTAATATTGAAGGATTAAAAGGTGAAAAAATCTCAACGTTGAGAAGAATACTATAATCGGGAGAAAAGCCCAATGAAATTTAAAAAATACATCCCTTTTGTTTTTTTCATTGGATGTTTCTGTATGAAGAACGCAAGTGCTCAAGTGACGATAACCGCTGATACGATCATTCAAAAGGTTACCCAGGTGATGAATCCGGCGCAATCGAAAGCCAAGATGAAAATGACCATAATGACCACCTCCAGGAAAACCCGCACCTTTGTTTATCAGGCATATTCTAAAAATCACGGTGAGAAGACACTCATGAAATACTTAGAACCCAGTCGGGTAAAGGGGCAGGCGATCTTGATGCTCAACAATGCAGATGATATCTGGGTTTACTTTCCACGAACGCGTCGGGTCAGAAAGCTTGCCACACACGCAAAAAAACAGAAGATGGAAGGCAGTGACTTCTCCTATGAAGACATGGGAGCAGGGAATGCCTTCATTGACGAGTTTGGGTCCCATCTTTTGGGGGAGGGAAAAAAAGAGGGTAAGCTTTGCTACAAGCTGGAGTTGAAACGCAAACCAAAAAGCTCATCCGGCTATTCAAGACTGGTTATGTGGGTGGATAGGGAGGATTTCATCCCGTTGGTAATTGATTATTATCAAGATGATGATTCCACCCTGTTGGAAAAACAGCTGGTACTTAGCGATATTAAGGTGGTCGACAAAATACCCACCCCTATGCAAATGGTGATGTTCAACAAACTGGACCGCACCCGGACCGACATGGAGTTTCTTGAGGTAACTTATAAGGTGGATTTAGGAGATGACCTTTTCACCGAAAGGGGAATGAAGAAATGAGAAAGTTTTTTTGTGCCACCCTTCTTTCTTTGTTGTTAATCCCCCAACTGGGTGCACAGGAGGTGGATATCTTCGGATATTTTGAGCCGCAATTCACCCTGATCTATCTGGACGGCAATTACTATCAACTGCAATCCAACAAACTGCGGGTGGATTTGAAAAGCAATCCGGTCGAAAACGTAGAGTTCGGGGCGAATTTTGACTGGATAGTTTACCATGGAAAACGCGACTGGAACTTCTGGGATTTTATTCCTAAAGAAGTTACTTCATCGGTTCACCCATTTAGGAGATACCGTTACCAGTTCACCTATGAGGATCGCAATTTCTTAGATAACGCCTATTTGCGTTTCTCTTTCCCCTCATTTGACTTGATGGTGGGAAAACAGCAGATATCACTCGGCACCGGTTATGCCTTCAACCCAACCGATGTTTTTAATTTCAAGGATCTTATGGATCCCACCTATGAACAGCCGGGGCACAATGCACTGCGCATCGACTGGCCATTGAAAGATGGCTTCAGTCTTTTAGCATTGTATTCGCCGGAATCAAGCTGGCAAAATTCGGGTAAGCTTTTGCGTTTGAAGGGACGCTGGGGACATTTTGACTTTTCCGTGATAGGGACGGAAACAGAGTGGACTGTCACCGACTACACTTACCCCTATTATAACTTCATCACAACTCACCAGCGCCGCATGCTTGGTGGTGACTTTGCCGGAGAGCTTTTGGGTTTGGGTATTTGGGCAGAGGGAGCTTATAATTTTGTAGAAGAAAGTAAAGATTTCTGGGAACTGGTAGTGGGCTCAGATTATACATTTGATTCCGAGCTTTACCTGATGCTGGAGCTTTACCACCATTCCTTAGCCAAATCTGATTACCGGCAGTATGACTTGAATGACTGGTTGCGCTTTTTTTACCAGGAGCAGAAAAGCATCACCCGGGATCAGCTTTACTGCTTCGTCCAGTATCCTGCAACTGATCTTCTGAAAATTGGAGGGTCAGCGCTTGTCAGCCTCTCAGATGGGAGCATTGCTTTTGTGCCTACTGCACTCTACAGTTTCTCTGAGAACGTGGAGCTTACCTTGATCGGCAACATCAATGTTGGCAAAGAGGGCAAGGCTTACGGCAACAACCAGGGTCATAGCCTGCTCTTGCGTAGCCGGGTGTATTTTTGATCTTACCCTACGATATGGACCTATTACCTCGACGAAAGGTTATGTCGGCGAGAGTTTTGAAATTTGTACGAAAGAGTAAAACCATAGCGGTATTCTACCTCACCCCCTTTTGTCCCCTTCAGGGTGAATCC
>JAGMFA010000199.1 GCA_023127875.1 Candidatus Zixiibacteriota bacterium | reverse complement strand
TGATGGATTTGATGGCATCATCATTTCCAGCGATAGGAAAGTTTATGGGATCCGGGTCGGAGTTGGTGTCGATGATGGCGACAATAGGTATACCCAACTTGCTTCCCTCAGCCACGGCGATCCTCTCCTTTTTGGCGTCCACCACAAATAAAAGCCCAGGGAGACGATTCATCTCCTTTATCCCTCCCAAGACCTTTTCCAGCTTCATCCTCTCCTTCTCCAATTTCAGCACCTCTTTCTTGGTGAGCTTTTCAAAGGTGCCGTCATCTTTCATCCTCTCCAGATCTTTAAGTCGTTTCACACTCAGCCGGATGGTTTGAAAGTTGGTCAACATTCCTCCCAGCCATCTTTCGGTGACATAGAAAGCTCCACATCTTAAAGCGTTCTCTTTTACCACGTCTTGAGCCTGTTTTTTTGTTCCCACGAACAAGAGACTTTGACCTCCGGCTATCACCTCTCTCACCTTCTGGCTGGCAATCTGCATGCACTGGAGGGTCTTTTGTAGATCGATGATGTAGATGCCACTTCGGGCGGTGAAAATGAACCTCTTCATTTTGGGGTTCCATCGTTTGGTCTGGTGCCCGAAATGAACCCCCGCTTCTAATAGATCTTTGATGGTAATATCCATGAATAGTTCCTCTTTTGGTTTTTGACCTCCATCGACATCAACTCCTCAAGCGCCAACCGAATATTTTAGATGGACCCGTCTGAGGATCAGCCGATGTGTGGATTTTGAAAAATTTTATCTCTTGGAATACTGGAATCTTTTTCGAGCTTTTATCTGTCCGTATTTCTTCCTCTCCACCATCCGGGGATCTCTGGTGAGAAGCCGGGCTTTTTTGAGAGCCTTCCTGAACTCCTCGTTCATCTTTACTAAAGCTCTGGCTATGGCTAATCTGATGGCTCCAGCCTGACCGGATAAGCCGCCGCCCCGAGCGGAGCAGATTAGATCCACCTTCCCCAACATTCCGGTTACCTCCAGAGGTTTTTCCACATGAAGCATCAGATCGTCCTTGGTCAGATACTGGCGCATCGGTTTTCCGTTGACCAGCATCTTGCCTCCTCCCGGGATCAATCGGACAGTAGCTACCGCTGTTTTTCTTCTGCCAGTAGCTTGATAAGTAACAGTCGCCAAATTTTCCTCCTATAACTTGAACTTTCAGTATGGTCCGTTTTTTAAAGCTTCAAAGACTCTGGTTTTTGCGCCTGATGAGGATGTTTATCTCCTCGATACACGAAAAGCTTGGAGAGCATCTTTCTTCCCAGTTTATTCTTGGGAAGCATCCCCCGCACTGCATGGGTGAAAAGCTCTTCCGGCTTTTGTTTCAAATATTTGGAAAAGACCACCGACTTTAACCCACCGGGATAGCCGCTGTATCGGTAATAAGTTTTGGTATTCTGCTTTTTGCCGGAAAGGATCACCTTGTCTGCATTTAAGACTATGACATAATCTCCTACATCCAGATGGGGAGTGAAGTGGGGCTTAACCTTTCCCATGAGGATGCCGGCTACCCGGGTGGCTAATCTTCCCAGAATCTGGTTCTTGGCATCAATTACAAACCACTTTCTTTCGATCTCCGTAACGCTGGGCGTATAAGTCTTCATTTGTCTCTCCTTCTACAAAGTTTTCATTATAACACTAAAATCTATATTGTCAAGCAAAAAGTTGGGGTAATTTGTAAATGAATAGATAGGAAGTATCCCCCCTTGTTGGTTATCTTGACCAGATTTGCCTTTGTTTAATTTATCCAAATTGGACTCAAACGAGGATCCATAGGCTTAAATTCACATCTTTTCATTTTTACTTCCTGATCTTAACTCATACAAACTATCCAGCTAAATGAAGTCCCGAACAAGTGACGCAAATTTGGGACAAGTTATTGAAAGAAATTTTATCTCTTAGTCTGGGTCATGCGCTTCAAAAGTAGAAAAGGGGGAAAATTTGAGGGATTACGAAAAGTTGGGTTAAAGTGATTGTCGTATTGCTGTATCATTATACCGGTCACGATGAAGACCAGTCCGATTATGGTTGAAAGTAATATTTTTTCTCCAACTATAAGATGAATTAACACCAACGACAGGAACGGAGAGAGGTAAATTAAGTTGCTCACTTGCGCCGTGGTTTTGGATAATTTCAAAGCTTTCAACCAGAACACGAAAGTGATTCCCATTTCGAATATGCCTACATAAGTTGCTCCCATAAGTCCAGCCATAGCAGGGACTCTCATTCTTGAGGATAGTATAATTGAAATCAATATGAAAATAAACCCAAATGAAAAATTCAAAAACAGCTTAGCAACTTCGTCCCGTTTATCTTTAATATTATAAATCCAGAACAGAGCCCAGATTACTGCACTTCCTAATGCCAAAAGGACACCTTTCAAATTAGTAAAAGTAAATCCCCAAATATCTCCTCGGGTCGCAATTATGAAAACCCCGAAATAGCTAACAAGGATTGCTAAGATACTCTTGAATCCCATTTTTTGTTTAAGTAAAGGTATGGATAATAAAACCAGCATAATCGACCAGGTGTAATTTAACGGCTGGGCTTCCTGGGCAGGAAGCAGGGAATAGGCTTTGAACAGGACCACATAATAAAGGAAGGGGTTCAAAAAACCCAGCATTACAGAATGCAGATAATCTTTTCCTGAGTATTCTCTGAAAAGATTTAGTTTATTCTGGATCAGCAAAATTAGAAAAAGAATAACGATGGAAACAATTGAGGCGAAAAATAGCAGTTGGAGAAAATCTAAGTATCTTAATGAGACTTTGAAAGCCGAGGCTACGGTCGACCAGAATAGGACAGCAGTAATGGCGTATGCATAGGCTTGCTTTTGTTTTTCCATAACCGGGGATCAGCTTTCAAATCATCAAAATTATTGTTAGCAGAATTTTGGGTGATTGGCGTAAGGCATAAAAGCTTTGTGCTGTATAAGGAGAAGTTTGTGAAACAACTTTACTTCACTCATGAATTTATCCTCATAAGAGGGAACTCCTTGTCGTCTTTTTGTATTCTAAACCCGTTTCTTAGATACAACTTCACAGGTCCGGATGGATTATCCGGTTTACCTTTTCTCGCAAAAGTTTCAACTGCTTCAATCTCCATTTTTTCAGATCGTCAATGATGTTTTGTAGAAGTTGGCTACCCAATCCCAATCTCCTGAATTCTTTCTGAGGAATAAATAAACATGAGATCAGGGTTGCATCATCACCTGGTGGTCCTGATTGGTAATCAGCCGAGCGGGGGAGAAGTTCTGGCGGTGCATATTGTGCATAGCCCACCGGTTTTCCATTTACGTAGACCATCTTCCCACAGTTGCCAAATACTTTATTAGTGTTTCGCAACCACCTCAATTTCTTTTGCATCATATCTTCCTTTGTTTCCCTGGATGGATCTACATACTGGTCTGGGAATTCCCACCAGATGCAATACTTACAGCTAAATGG
>JAGMFA010000198.1 GCA_023127875.1 Candidatus Zixiibacteriota bacterium | reverse complement strand
CTGGTGAAAATACTTTCTGTTCACTCATTCATTGTGGTTATGTTTTGCTATGCCTTTTATCTGATCTTTGATCTTTGCGAATGTTTCTCCACTGAAACTCAAGGTGAAAAGTGAAAGACCAGATATTGGAAAAACTCATCAAAGAACGTTTAGGATTTGACTTATTCATCCGTCTCGTCTTTACTCGAATGATTAAGGTTATGGCAGTCTGTTTGATCCTCACATTGATCGCTTGGCTTTTGTGGCTCGAAAATTATGTCTGGGGATCTTTCCTTGCGGGTGCGGTTTTAGGGCTCTTGGTCTTTTTGATTTTGAATTTCCTAAAACGTCACTTGGGATACCAAAAAGCAAAAGAAAGTCCAGGCGCAACAAATGAGGCGGGGAATCTAACTGATCCGGAGGAAATCAGACCAAAAGCTTCAGTTGAAGACTGAACTTCGTTAAGTCACCACAATCACTTCACTCGCCTTTATTTCATCTGATTAGGCACATTATATAGAGAAAAGTGGACAGAAGTATGACCGCGGAGATGCCCCCAAAGGTTATCAGGATGAGAGATGCAAACACGGTTAAAACCTTTTTGGTGGTTCTCCTCACGTCCTTCTCAAGGTATGCATTCACCATGGGGAGCTGTTCTGCCACCCTGTCGGTTTGTTCTTCTAAGGCTATCATGGTGAGCATAAAGTTAGGCCAGGGGTGTCCTCATAGAATCGGCAAAAGCTTCGCCCTGTTTTATCCTCCCTCTGAATTTTCATGCGTTTATATTAGCTGACTCACTCACATCCTTTCAATCTTTTTGTTGACTTTGCCAAATATGTCCCGTATATTCACTGATACAATGAAACTAACCTAGACCCTCTTGTTTGAGGATTTTTAGAGATGAGTTCAAAAGCCACCTTTCCTTCAGAACCGCCGGTCACACCTGAATTGGTCAAAGAACATGGGCTTTCTTTGGAAGAATATGAGATGATCGTCCAGATTCTGGGACGAGAGCCTACATATACGGAATTAGGAATCTTTTCGGTGATGTGGTCCGAGCATTGTAGCTACAAAAATTCCGTCAAGGTTTTAAAGACCTTTCCCCGGGAAGGGGAATCTCTTTTAGCCAAAGCTGGAGAGGAGAATGCGGGCGCGGTGGACATAGGAGATGGACTTGCGGTGATCTTCAAAATCGAAAGCCATAATCACCCCAGTGCGGTGGAACCCTATCAGGGAGCGGCTACCGGAGTGGGAGGGATCATGCGGGATATCTTCACCATGGGTGCCCGTCCCATCGCCTGCTTAGACTCGCTCCGTTTCGGTGAACTCTCGTCACCAAGGGTCAGGTATCTCTTTGATGGTGTGGTAAGGGGAATTGGTGATTACGGAAATTGCTTTGGCGTGCCCACGGTGGCAGGAGAGGTATACTTCGAAGATTCCTATACCGGAAACCCTCTGGTCAATGCCATGTGCATAGGTGTGGTGAAAGTCGACCAGATGGCCAGGGCAAGCGCAAAGGGAAAAGACAATCCAGTCCTGCTGGTGGGAGCTTCTACTGGGAGAGACGGAATACATGGGGTCACCTTCGCCTCTGAGGAGATCTCGGAAAAATCAGAGGAGAGGCGACCCTCAGTTCAGATCGGAGACCCCTTCATGGAAAAGCTTCTTATGGAGGCGTCCTTAGAGATAATCAAAGAGGATCTGATCGTGGGCATTCAGGATCTGGGAGGAGCGGGTCTTTCCTGCTCCACCTGCGAGACTGCAGCCAGAGGAAAAAGCGGGATAGAGATTGACGTCTCACTGGTGCCGGCAAGAGAGGAGAACATGATCCCTTACGAGATGATGCTCTCCGAATCACAGGAAAGAATGCTGGTGATCGCCAAAAAGGGTTATGAGAAGAGAGTGCAGGAGATCTTTAAGAAATGGGGATTGCATTCAGTGATTATCGGCAAGGTCACAGATGATAAAATGTTAAGGGTGAAAAACCAGGGTGAGGTGGTGGCAGAAATCCCGGCTTCCACTTTGGCGCTGGGAGGTGGAGCTCCGGTATATACCAGAGAGAGAAAGAGACCGGAATATCTGGAGGAGGCCAATAAACTCAATCTGGCTGAATTGGAGGTGCCTGGAAATCTTAATCAAACTCTTCTACAACTTTTAGGCTCTCCCAACATCGCCAGCAAAAGATGGGTGTATGAGCAATACGATACACAGGTAAGAACCGCCACGGTGGTGGGACCGGGATCGGATGCGGCAGTGCTGCGGGTGCGGAAAACCAATAAAGCCATTGCTACCACCACCGACTGCAACGGTCGCTATTGTTATTTAAGTCCCCGCATGGGGGGAAGAATCGCTGTGGCGGAGGCGGCTCGAAATGTGGTCTGCTCCGGAGCAAAGCCCTTGGCTATAACCAATTGTCTGAATTTCGGCGATCCTTATGATACCGAAGTCTTTTGGACTTTTGCCGAATGTGTGGCCGGGATGGGCGAAGCCTGTCGGACGTTTAAAACTCCGGTGACAGGCGGGAACGTGAGCTTCTACAATGAAGATCCACAAAGAATCGTTTATCCCACTCCAGTGGTGGGGATGATCGGCTTGATAGAGGACCTAAAGCATGTCATCACCATGTGTTTTAAAGGGGAGAATGACTTAATTGTCCTTCTGGGAGAAAGCAAGGAAGAGTTAGGAGCAAGCGAATACCTGAAGGTGATCCATAACCTGGTGAGAGGAAACGCACCGGAGTTGAATTTGGATGAGGAGAAGAGGCTTCAGGATGCCTGCCTAACAATGATCAAGGCCGGGATAGTGAAATCGGCGCATGATTGTTCTGAGGGGGGGATAGCGGTGGCTTTAGCCGAATGCTGTGTTTCCTCTCCTGAGCATTGGGGAGCGAAGATAAAGCTGGACCAAAAGATGAGAGCCGATGCTCTGCTTTTCGGAGAGTCACAATCCAGAATAATCGTTACCATTAGTCCAGAGAATTTGCCAAAGATAGAAAAAATCGCCAGAGAACATCAAGTTCCCTTTTCAGTAATTGGAAGGGTAGAGGGACACGACTTAAAGATAGAGGGTATGATAGATCTGCCCACAAAAAAGCTGGCGGATGGATACGAGTTTGCCGTCCAGAGAATAATGGAAAAAGAACTTGAAGCTGTTTGATTTGGCGAAAAAATTGAAGCCGAAACTGGAATTTAATAACTCACTAAATGGTATAAAAAGTAAAGAGATGTCTTTTTGGGATACCCTTCAAATTTTGATCTTGACAGAGAGGGGTACTAAAGTTAAATTAGCGACATGAGAAGAATCAAAAATGAATAAAGGAGGTGAGAAAGAAGAATGAAAAAACTAATCCTGACACTGATTTTGGTGGTCGTGGCGTCTTTCCTCGTCTTTGGCTTAGCTGTTTCCCAGCAAGAGAAAGGCACAAGCGAGACTGATACCGTAAAAAAGGAGGCTGTAAAGCAGGACACAACAAAGCAAGACACAACAAA
>JAGMFA010000197.1 GCA_023127875.1 Candidatus Zixiibacteriota bacterium | reverse complement strand
GATTATCAGCTCCTCCGGCTTTTCCGCCACCTCCTCATCTAAGTTATTGTTTAGCATCCTCAAAGCCGCCTCCTGCGGCCATCCTTTGCAGGAGATTTGATCACCTCTGGGCGCTTTTACTGGTTTATATTCCATCTCAGACCTCCAATATCAAACTTAAAAATACAAGATGTTCTTTCCACCGTAACTAATAGAGCTTTATTTCAATCAACCTTGTTATTCGATTCCCTTTCTTTGTCCCACTGAAGGAGAACTGTATCGTATTAACCGTTACCCCATTTATCCACGATCTTTCACCTTAAACCATAGTTCCTTTAACTGGTTATAAGTTTTCTGATTATCTGCTCTTACAGGATGACGGGTAGATAAGTATAGCCGTCCTTTAGTATAAGAAAATTTGTCTTGCCTTGGAAGGTCGTCAAGATCAAAAAGCCACACAAGGTGTCCCCACGTTCCACAGGCCACTATCACTTGCGGGTCTATAATGTCGGCCTCCATGCGAATGAACTCCTTGTCGCGATGAGCCGTCGCATTGATTTCATCAAGATCAGACCAAGAGCCTCCGGTGATTTTCTTTAGATTCATGATTGCCACACTTCGTATCCCCTGGCGAATGCTCTTATGACTGTCACTCTCGCGATAAGTAGGGAAATTATTCAAAATTCCATATGCCCACCGGCCCACAGTATGCCATAACTGCCACTTCACTGTCTGACTTAGAAAAGCACGTAAATCCCCGCGAAACTCATTAGACTCGGGAAAGTCATTGGTCTCTCTAAGAACGAAAAGAATACGTCTGTTGGCTTTTGTGAACTGATCCTCATCGACAATTCCGTCACGGGAGAACCCTTTGGTAAGAATACCCCTTTTTTGATAGTACTCAAGCCAGTTTTCGAAGAGCCCATCTAAAGCTGAGGTTTTTTCCATAGCTCCTCCGTGCGTTTCCCTAGTCAAATTACGAAATTCTGCCCGTTGCTTCGGGAATTGGAATTCCCGAAGCATCAGAGATTCACTTTTTTACTTGGTACCCACTGACTCACGCTTAGGTCTCCGATTCAGGTTTATGCCGTTTATCACTGGAAGTCTGTGACCCAATTTCAGCCCTACAAGTATCCAATCCTCCAGGGTAGAGCGCAAGCGATCTTCACACTCTTTCAAAGTTTTGGCAAAGGCAATTACTCCTTTGCATTTGGGAATTCGTCCGGCATAAGACCCATCCTCTAATTTTTCGTATTCTGCATAAGATAGGGCGCTGTCAATATAATGGGTCAGAGTGAATCTCATAAACTTTCCTCCTGTTTGAATCCATAGATGGTTTGCGTTTGCCATAACAGGACCATTCATAGTTTTCTCGAGGTCAAACCCTTTGATGTATTGGCATTCGGAAATGCCGATGTTTTTTATCGATCACTGTTTGCACATCTCGCACTCATGAAGCATCAATAACCTGCAATCTTTCAGTTTTCAAAATATCCGATCAGATCCCGTCGCTTTACAGACATCCTATACCTCTATGGGCAATTGTTCAATCAGACCTCCCCCAACCGGAATTTCTTTCCCCTGCTGGCGATATGCTAAAATCATCTCTCGTAAGGCGTCTTTAAGCAACTCTCGGCATTCTTCTAACGTTTTCCCTTCTGTGATCACTTCAGGCCATTCCACCAGTTGTCCCATGTAACCAGACTTAATCTTTGTGTACTTGGCGGTATAGTTTTTTAACATATAATTTCACCTCCAAAAGGGTTTCTTTCAATGCATCCATGTTTAAGACTCACGCTAAAGAAAATGCCAATGCTCTTAGTTGACTGGTGTTTCGGGAATTCCCCCGCTTTTGGAGCGAACCATACGGTTCACCCCCTTGGCGGGATATTGAGACCCATCCCTGAATCATCAGATACAAACTTACAAAATTTTGAGCCAAAAAGCAATAGTTCTTGATTCTTTTGGAGGGAAGCTCATGCACAAGATTGTTGTGGGAAATCCAGCAGCAACTAAAAGAGTAGAATTTCAGAGGTTTCCTTTTCTGAAACGTTAATGAATTATGATCTATGTCCAGTTTAAATCAGGCGGTGGAAATAAATCGTCTCTTCAGATACCTTCAAAGGGTTGGTATTTGTTTATCTTCAGTTTTGTCAACGATCCCTTCAGATATAAAGTCAGTTTTCGGGAGGCTAAGTCAAAATCTGGGGTCTGGTGTCCATCGTCTGTTTCTTCTAAGGTAAGCTGAGAGAAGCTGGTGGAGCTTAGGTTAGTGCGGTTTATGATTCTAAGCCCCATATCCTCAGGATAGTAGATCGAAAGTTTTGATGCTCTGGATTGGATTCTTGCAGTAACCTCACCTACCAAATTTCCAAATCTGATATCAACCTGTGAGGCTTTGGCTTCCAGATCGAAATCCCGGATCATAAGTTCAGAAATGTCCAGATCAGCTTCGCTAGCTTTGAGGTAAACTCTCAGCTTGACCGGGATAAGATCAGTTAATCTGATCTCCCACCTCTTTTTATCCCATGCGTCCCAGATTTTCCCCCTGCTCCAGTCCCATTTAAACCATCTCCTCTCCATATCGGTTATCTTCACCGTAGCTGAACTGTCCAGATCGGGGGTCTCATAGACGGCAAGCGGTCTCCTTTTGAGGTAGTCCAGTTCTGCGGAGATCAACTCATTGGTTCCAGACGAGATTTCCAGATTCCCGGCATTAAGCCGCACCATCGTACTTACCTCAGTCAGGGTGGAGTCCAATTCCTCGCTCCAATCATATGCCCGGCTGGCTCGATAGATCTTGCCTAAATCAGATTCAAATAAAAAAGCCGGGCCCAGGATGGCGGCAAAAAACAAAAGCGGCGACAGGATGGTCAAAAACGAAAGGCGGGTTTTTTTTAGCAATAACTCAATTCCAATTGCTATCAAAGCCACGGGCCACAAGGAAAAAATCCTTAGCCACACTGACCAGGAGAGATGTCCGGTGGTGTTCAAGAGCAATACCACCCCCGCGGATATGAGTATAGCTCCATTCCTTATTCTTCCGATATTCATGCTTCCATCTCCTCTGATTTAAGTTCAGGAGGAAGTTTCCCTTTTTTGGCTTTTGAGCAGTAGCGCTACGCCCAGGACGATCAAAATTACAGGCCAAAGGTAGCCGAATCTAAACCAGGGAATTAGATTGTTTACCAAAAAGATCAATCCGATCACGATCAGAGCTAATCCGGGCAAAAGACGATTGAACTCAGATTTTTCAGATGTCACCACTTCTGCTTCCATCTCCGGGCGTCGTGGGATAATTACCCATCCAACAAGATAAGCCAAAAGCCCGATGCCGTCCGCAAAGATCAAAAGAACCGCCACCACTCGCAAGATGGTGGGATCTACGTTCAGGTATTCTCCTAATCCTCCACACACGCCAGCGATCATTGAATTGGTTCGGGAGCGATATAGTTTTTTCTCCATAATATTCTCCTCTGCTATGTGGTCTATTTGAGTATACGAGAAATATCCCCTTACAGATTCATTTATTAAGGAGAGCATATAATTGTTTACATCCCCCCCCTTTAGAAAAAGGGGGGGAAGGGGGGATTTGAAACTT
>JAGMFA010000196.1 GCA_023127875.1 Candidatus Zixiibacteriota bacterium | reverse complement strand
TGAGTCAACTGACCTTCAGGGTGCGTGGATACAAAACGCCCAAATGGGCGGCTACCAAGACAATGTTGGAGAAAGTAAATGAAGGGATTTTTGATCTTCAGGCTTTTTCTGCGGGACTTAAAGAAACAGAGGAAAAGGATCATCCTGACCATAATGGCGATAACCTGGGGAACCATCTCTATTGTAATGCTTTTAGCTTTTGGAGAGGGACTCAAAAGGTCGCTTAATAAAGCCCGTCACGGCATGGGAAAGGATATTGTGGTCATGTGGGGAGGTCAAACCTCTATTCCTTACCAAGGTCTGGGAAAGGGAAGGAGAATTCGTTTCATGGATGAGGACGTGGAACTTCTGAAAAAGAAAGTGCCGGAAATAGAAGATGCGGGCGGGGAATACAACAGGTGGGGAGTGTCAATAACCTACAAAAAGAACACGGTCTCAGAGCGGGTCAATGGCGTTTATCCCTGTTACGAGGACATGAGAGCGCATTACTCCGAAATGGGTGGCAGGTTCATCAACCAGTTGGACATGCAATACAAAAGGAGAGTGGTCTTCTTAGGACACAAACTCAAGGAGAGACTGTTCGGAAACGAGGACGCGGTGGGCAAGACTATCATCATGAACAACATCCCCTTCACGGTCATCGGCGTGATGATAGAAAAGATGCAGATGGGAATGTACAACGGGCCGGATGAGGACAAAGCCACGATTCCGGCAACCGCGTTCAAAACCATATGGGGCCATAAATACCTGCAGAACATCGTCTACCAACCCAGGGACGCAACGCAAATCGAGGAGGTCAAGAAGAAGGTCTCCAAGGTTATGGGGGGAAAATTCAGATTTGATCCGGAGGATACCGAAGCATTATGGGAGTGGGACGTGATTGAGGGACAAAAGGTCTTCAACAAAGTTTTAATAGGTTTTCAAATCTTTTTCGGAATTCTCGGGGGGATGACCCTTTTGATCGCCGGGGTAGGCGTGGCAAACATCATGTATGTGGCGGTCAAGGAGAGAACCAGGGAGATCGGAATAAAGATGGCTATGGGAGCAAAACGATTTCAAATTATGGGTCAGTTTTTATTGGAATCCTTGCTCATCACCATATTGGGAGGGGTGCTGGGAGTTTTCTTCTCGGTGATACTTGTGAAAATCTGGGCTGCCATTCCAGTGGAGGCGGACTGGATGCAGTGGCTGGGCAAGCCCACCATCTCGCTTCAGATCGCAGTGATCACATCGCTGATTTTGGGAATCATCGGGATGCTCTCCGGGATCTTCCCCTCCCGCAAAGCCGCCAGCGTAAATCCGGTGGAATCGTTGAGGTATGAATAGAACCTAAAGTGCAACCACTTGTATTTTTTAAAGAATTCATTATGGAGTTTGATGCTACCGAAGAAGGGACTTTTGCCTTGCATAGGGGCGGGAATTCCCAGACGAGCGGACGCCCACCCGTACGGGTGCCCTCCCGTATGGGGGTCTCCGTCATCCCGCCCCACGCCAAGAGCAAACGTCAAGATACATCAAACAGAGGATAGGACATAACCAAGCGTCCTTGAAATTGAGGTGAATCTGATGATAGACATGCGGAAAATTACGAAGGTTTATTCGACCGGAAAAATTGAGTTAGAGGCTTTAAGGGGAATTGATTTGGTGGTCGGCGAAACTGAATTTGTCTCCATCATGGGTCCTTCAGGCTCAGGGAAATCCACTTTGATGAACTTGATGGGCTGTCTGGATACTCCCACCTCCGGGGAATACCTCTTAGAGGGACAAAAGGTGGAAAACTTAAGCCCCAATGAACTGGCGGAGATCAGAAATAAAAAGGTTGGCTTTGTGTTCCAAAATTTCAACCTCCTGCCCTACGCCACCGCTTTTGAAAATGTGGAGGTGCCATTAATCTTTGGAGGTGTTCCTTCAAAAAAGAGAAAAAAAAGAGCTTTAGAGCTTCTGGAGAGGGTGGGTCTAAAGGACTGGGCCGATCATAAGCCTACCGAACTTTCCGGCGGTGAGATGCAAAGGGTGGCTATTGCTCGCGCTTTGGTTAATCAGCCCCGCCTGATCTTAGCCGATGAGCCCACCGGGAACTTGGACTCAGCCTCAGGTGGAGAGATAATTAAATTGTTCGAGGAATTAGGAAAACAGGGGCATACCATCATAGTCATCACCCATGATACCGAAATATCCAGAAGAACCCAGCGCATCATAAAGCTAAAAGATGGGATGATAATAGACGGTCAGTGATCCTTTGCTTTCCCTTGGTGTTTTTCACCAATCCTTGGTACACACCATACGATATGGTGAACTACATGGGCTTGCCCCAAGAACGAAACGTCTGCCTAAAGACAGACACTACAAACTAATGCAAATGCATTTGCGCAGGTATTCATACGAATTTCGTGCGTTTGCATTACCTTTTGCAGTAGTAGTTTCAGAGTTTGAGCAATTTAACTTTGCCATCTCCAGCAGTTATCTCTCCAATATGATATGCCGTCTCTTTTCCACAGGATCCTGCGGACAGTGAGGAAAGCTGTTTTAAAATTCTTTCCGTCTCGTTCTTTGATACCACCAGAATCAAACCTATTCCCATATTGAATACTTTGAACATCTCCTTATTCTCTATATTTCCCAATCTGTGAATGACTTTAAATATCGGCAGGACTTTCCATGAGTCAGCAAGAATCTTAGCATCGCAATTTCCAGGCAGGATGCGTTTCAGATTTCCTTTAATTCCTCCCCCGGTGATATGCGCGATCCCTTTGATCTTAAATCTTTCCAAAAGCGGGAGAATAGATGGTGCATAGCACCGATGCACCTTCAAAAGCTCCTTTCCCACCGTGGTCTTCAATTCCTTTAAATGATCATTCACACCGAAACGTGCTCTATTGAAAAGCACCTTCCGCGCCAGCGAATACCCATTGGTATGAAGACCACTCGATTTTAATCCGATTATCTGATCGCCTGGGCGGATGCCTGAACCATCAATGATCTTCTTTTTCTCCACCACGCCCACAATACATCCGGCCAGGTCATACTCACCTTTTCTGTAAAACTCAGGTAGCTCTGCAGTCTCGCCACCGATAAGAGCACACCCCACTTTCTTACATGCTCCGGACAAGCCCTTAACAATCTGTTCTATTACATTGGGGAGAAGTTTTCCAGTGCCTACATAATCGAGGAAGAACAAAGGTTTTGCGCCGTGCACCAATATGTCGTTTACACAATGATTGACGATATCCTCTCCTACGGTGTCATGTTTTCCCATCATGAAAGCAACTTTCAATTTAGTCCCTACTGAATCCATGCTGGAGACCAAAACCGGAGATTTATACTCGTCTCTTCTTAAAGAGAAAAATCCCCCAAAGCTCCCGATTTCCTTCAAAACGTTAGGAGTAAAAGTTGATTTAGCTAACCTTTTGATTTTCTGTGTCGCCCGATCACCGGCAGAAATATCCACTCCGGAGCTTTTATAAGTTAATTTTTTCTTCATTTTTCAATTCCTTGTCAAGGTTTATCTTTCTGAAAGAAGATTCACAGGATAACCAATACAAACGCAATAATGATTCTTATGTGTCATTCTGAACGAAGCCCTTCGGCACTTGTCACCCTGAGCGAAG
>JAGMFA010000195.1 GCA_023127875.1 Candidatus Zixiibacteriota bacterium | reverse complement strand
CTCTTCATCAAAGGTAATGGCAACTTCGTATGAATGCATACGCATAACTGATTCAAAAAAACTCTCCAGAAGAACAATGCGCCAAATATAGCCGACTTTTTCAGAGACCAGACAAAATTTGTTTGACACAATCCTCTACAAAATTACACAACAAACATCTTGAAAATGGAAAAATTTGTTATATATTAAAAAAAAGGACGAGACGAAAACTTAGGACACAGGAGTTTTACTTGGAAAGGCTCTGGGCACCCTGGCGTGAAAAGTTTATCCTTTGCGAGAAACAGCCCGGCTGTTTCTTTTGCAGAACTGCAAAAGAAAATCAGGACCGAAAGAATTTGATTCTTTTTCGAGGCAAAAAATGTTTCGTCATCCTCAACCGCTACCCTTATAATAATGGACACCTGATGGTGGCTCCTTTTCGCCACGTGGGCAAACTGGAGGAGTTAAAGGAAGAAGAGCTTACCGAGCTTTGGAAGATCTCGCAGCTTTGCGTTAAAGTTCTCAAATCAGGTCTAAAACCGCAGGGGATCAATCTGGGGATGAACCTGGGCAAGGTTTCTGGAGCGGGAGTGGCAGACCATATTCATCTGCACATCGTCCCCCGGTGGCAGGGTGACACCAACTTCATGCCCATTTTAGCGGAAACCAAGATCGTGTCTGTGGGACTTTCCAACACCTACAGGCTTTTGAAAAAGGAATTACAAAGAATAGATAAAAGGCACTCAAAGCGGCGGTCGGCGGACCGCTGACTTGTCCTGAGCGAAGTCGAAGGACGGCGGACGTAAATGAAGATTCCAAGAAAAGAGGAGCTTTTAAAGCTTCAGGCTCAATACCGCACCGATAAGAAGATCGGAGAAGCTTTGGGGGGAGTGCCGGAATATCTGGTGGCTTACTGGCGAAGAAAGAAAAAGATTGGCAGATACTCGTTCCTTAAGTATTCCAAGGAACAAATCAAAGATCTGTGGGAAAGATACGGCAACGACGAGAAAGCTGGAAATGAGTTGGGCATCTCCAAGTCAGGCTTCTATAAATGGCGAAAAAAATACAATCTTTTAGAGAAACCTAAGGTGCTTAAATTTCAACAGTTGGAGTTCACCTTAGCCGGGAAGACAGGCTTTTTAAAATCAGCCACAATCATGAGTAAGCAGAGTTCAGGAAAGTTGACCATAGCTCAGAAGCTTCTGGCCAAAAAAGCGGGAAAATCCGAAATTCAGGTGGGTGAGATTGTAAATGTGGAGCCGGATTTAGCCATGAGCCATGATAATGCCGGTTTGGTGATAAAGCAGTTTAAACAGATCGGACAAAGCCGGGTGTGGAATCCGGAAAGAGTTGTTATCCCATTGGATCATCGAGCGCCGGCGGAGTCAGAGAAAACAGCCACTGCGCATAAGTCCATTCGCGAGTTTGTGAAGGAGCAAAACATCAAAAATTTCTATGACATAAAAGAGGGAATCTGTCATCAGGTGGTGATAGAGAAAGCTCACATTTTGCCGGGGGAGTTGGCCGTGGGAACTGATTCTCACACCACCTCTTACGGGTGTCTGGGTGCTTTGTCCACCGGAATAGGTGCCACCGAGATGGCGGCTGTGTGGGCAACCGGGAAAATCTGGTTGAAGGTGCCGGAGTCCGTAAGGATAATCATACAAGGACAGATGCCCAAAGGCGTTTATGCTAAAGATGTGATTCTCTACATAATCGGAAAACTTTCCGTCCAGGGAGCAAGCTACAAGTCGGTTGAGTATTATGGCGACACCGTGGCCAAAATGTCTGTCTCCGAAAGGTTCGTCCTGTGTAATCTCTCCATGGAGATGGGAGCGAAATTCGCTGTGGTTCCTTTTGACAAAGTTACCAGAAAATACATCTCCGGCATAACCAGTCAAAGATACGAACCGATCCTCTCCGACCGCGAGGCTGTCTTTGAAAAAGAGTATGAGTTTGATGTAAACGGTTTGGAGCCTCAGATTGCTTGTCCTCACAATGTGGATAACGTGAAGCCGATAAGCGAAGTGAAGGGCAAAAAAATTGATCAGGTGGTATTGGGTTCCTGCACCAATGGGAGGTTGGATGATCTGGGGGTGGCGGCAAGAATTCTTAAAGGTAAAAAAGTTCATCCGGAGATAAGGATGCTAATTTTGCCTGCTACCAGAACCATATACTTACAAGCCATGAAAAAGGGATACCTCAGAACTTTTTTGGATGCCGGAGCAGTGATCTTGAACCCGGGATGTGGACCCTGTTTGGGGGCACACCAGGGAATCCTGGCAGCGGGGGAGCGGTGTCTTGCTACCACCAATCGAAATTTCAAGGGAAGGATGGGATCGCCGGAGTCTTTTGTATATTTAGCCAGTCCTGCTGTGGCAGCCGCTACAGCCATTAAAGGAGAAATCGCCGACCCCAGAGAGTTCGTAAACTAATAACAAATTCAAAATGCAAGAAGTAGAATTCCCAACAGATTAAACAGATTAACTTGTTGTTGCGGGGTACCCTTACCCCGCAACTGTATGTATTTCGGGGTGAGGGCACCCCGAAATAACGCGAAACCGAATGATTGTAGTTGTAGGTAATAGAAGTCATTTGAAGAGGGAGGGTTTTAAATGAAGACCTATATGCAATTGATAAAAGGGTTTTTTTGTGTATGCATTGCAATTATGATCGGGTTTGCATGCACAAGCGAAAAGGGTGAGCAAAAGTCTGATGCCAAAACCCCGGAAATTGAACAATCCAATAAAGTGATCTTCGAGCCAGAGGCTTATTACAACATGCCACTTGACGAGGTGAACAAGAGGTTAGGATTCTCCGGGGCTGACCTGCGTTATTACAAGGATTTCAAATCCATATTTTTCGGCTGCAACGAGAATGGGCTGGTTGCACAGATCTCGTTCGTTTTCTTAAAGGCCGACATTCCGCTCACTCAGATGACAAAGTTGGGTTACGGAGATGTAACTTATCGCAGTTTTGAAGGAAATCCGCGGGTCGTCAGACGCTGGACGAATGTAAACTCAAAGGTGAGGACGATAAGCGTGAGGATGGAATCCAATGGTCACGAGACAAAAGAAATCATCGTAACTTTTAGAAATGCCCCATAGGCTGCGGTACACTTCAATAACTGGTGGGGATAATCTTGAAACCATTTTGAAGCTAATGGGAGGTGAAATTGGAGATAATCTTCAGCCGACATGCTAAAAGACAAATGAGTTGGAGGGGAATTACGGAAGAAGAAGTTAAATTAACCTTGTCTGATTACGATAAAATAGAGGGTTCAGTTAAAGGGAGAAGAAACGCTTTCAAGAAGATCGGCACAAGGTTGATAAAAGTAACTTTTAGAGAAGAAGATGACAAAATAACCGTGATAACAACCCTCGAAAGAAAATAAGTCAAAAGGAAGGAGTTTTTGTGAAAATAGAATACGACAAGGAAGTGGATGCGCTTTATATCAGGATTCAGGAGAAGAAAGTTTTTCAAACCAAGGAAGTTGCCGAAGGCGTCAATTTGGATTTTGATGAGACTGGTAAATTAATCGGTCTGGAGATATTAGGGGCAACTGAAAGATACTCTTTGTCGGACATCTTCAATTTCTCTTCTGAGAACTTGATATTGGAAAAGTAATGAAATTCCCAACAGATTAA
>JAGMFA010000194.1 GCA_023127875.1 Candidatus Zixiibacteriota bacterium | reverse complement strand
AACACAGTTGTGACACAGCCACTTCGTGGAGAGGAGGAGATAGGGGGTGAGGTCAAACTGGGGTGAATACAAACAATGAAAGATTTAATGTTGTTGAATGGAAATGTCTACACCATGAATCACCAGCTTCCCAAAACTGAAGCAGTGGCTATAAAGGGTTCCAGCATAATTGCAGTGGGCAAAAGCTCAGAGGTTGAAAATTTGGGCAGAAAGAACTTCCAAGTCATAAATCTCGGAGGAAAAACCGTAATCCCCGGCTTGATTGACTGCCATGCCCATTTTCTTTCATTTGCTTATTCACTAAAGAGGGTCAACCTGGAAGGAATCAGCTCTTTTAATGAAGTCTTATCCGTTATCAAATCTTTTTCCAGAAAGCTAAAACTTGGTGAGTGGCTGGTGGGTGGGGGATGGGACAAAAATATCCTGGGGGATGAGTCTATCTTCACTAAAGAGGTTCTGGATGAGGTTTGGGCGGAGAGTCCTGCCGTTTTGCAGAGCAAAGATCACCATCTTCTGTGGGTAAATTCAAAAACCCTGAAGATAGCGGGGATCGGTAAAATCACAGATGATCCACCTGGGGGAAAGATAGAGAAGGATCAGCTTACCAAGGAGCCTACCGGAATTCTGAAGGAGAATGCTTGCAGTTTAGTGTGGGAGAAAGTTCCAAGACCCTCGGCTGCAGACTCTAAAGAATTGATCAAAGAATCGTTGAAGATCACCAACAGCTATGGCTTGACTGGAATTCACGATCTTGAAGATCAAGAGGCGTTTGTTCTTTTTCAAAAGCTTTTGGAGGATGGAGATCTGAGTCTGAGAGTCTGCTTCTGGATTCCCGACCAGAATCTGGACTCCGCCATAAGTTTAGGCATAAGATCCGGCTTTGGCAACGAGAATTTGAGAATTGGCGGGGTGAAGATGTTTTCCGATGGCACCTTGGGGTCTCAGACAGCTTTGATGTTTGAGCCATTTGAGGGCTCGAAAGATAATTTCGGCATAGAGGTTACCTCTCAAGAAGAGTTAACCCAAATGGTTGCAAAAGCCAGCCGGGCAGGAATAGGTGTGGCCATTCATTCTATCGGCGATAAAGGTGTGCATCAGTCTTTAAATGCAATTGAAGAATCAGTCCCCCAAAACAGGAAAGAAAACAGATTACGACACCGTATCGAGCATACACAACTTTTGCGTCCCCAAGATGTGGAAAGATTTCAAAAGCTTGGTGTCATCGCTTCAGTTCAGCCCGTGCATGCTCCTTCGGATAAAGAGATCGCCGAAAAATACTGGGGTGAACGTTGCAAACTGGCTTATGCCTACAAGACTCTTCTTAAAAACGGCGCCAGAATTACATTTGGTTCAGATGCGCCCATAGAGACTCTAAATCCCTGGAAAGGGATTCATGCCGCGGTTACTCGTCATCGAATAGGAGAAGAAAAAAGCTGGTATCCTGATGAAAAGGTGAGCGTAGCCGAGGCGGTCTCCGCCTATACTCAATGGGCAAGTTACGCCTCGTATGAAGAAAATCTCAAAGGTTCGATCCAGGTGGGAAAGCGGGCAGATATGGTGATTCTGTCTCAGGATATTTTCCAAACAAATCCTGAAGAGATCCCTGATACAAAAGTGGAATGCACCATCTTGGGAGGTAAAATTATATTCGAAGCATAAAAGAGCCCCGATTTATAACCGTCATGTCTGTTTTTTGCCTATCCTCACCTCAATTTACCCGAAAGAGACAATAGCAGCGCCTGCAAAAGCCAAGATTATAGCGATGATTCGAATTGCATTTACCGGCTCTCTGAGGAGGATTGCGGCTAAGATGAAGACGAAAACATTGCTGGTCTGGTTCAAAGCCGCAGCTATCGAAGCCTGGGTGTATTTCATTCCTCCCATCCAGACGATCATAGAAAGATAGGCACCCAGGAAAGACCCGGGCAGCATGTATTGCCAGTTTCGCATGGCCAGCACCGAAGAGATGATCTTTTTCCCGCCTGGATGAAATAAAAGATATATGCCCAACCCCACACATCCGGCAAAAAGGCGAACTTCGACCACCCATAACAAGGGCGATCGGTTGAGCAACGGTTTGATCATCACTATACCAACAGCCATTGTAGCCATAGCCAAAACACCAAACAGAACTCCTAAGATCAAATTCTGACGGGAGATATTCCTCCTGTCCCCTATTCTAGAGATGCCTAAAACAGTTGAGACGATCAAAAGGACGCCAAAAAGCTGGAGTCCACTCATACTTTCACGCAGGAAGAGAACAGATAGCCCGATTATAAAGGGACTATAAAGGCAATCCACAATGGCTGTCAATTCCGCCCCCAGAAGATTAAGACATTTGAAGAAAAAAGTGTCTGATACCGCTATTCCCAGAACACCACTTGCCAAAAGCAGAAGGTAATCGTTCATCGAGGCGTCTGGTAATAAGACAACGCCCAACACCAGAGAGGTGGGCACAAAAAGAACTAAAGCCAGGACGTTTTTGAAAAGATTTAAGCCTAAAGGAGAAACCGTCTCGCCACTTTTTCTGAAGAGAATAACGGCTGTAGCCCAGATGATGGCACACGATAGGGCTAATATCTCTCCTAAATGTGGTAAATGAAGTAACATTAGCGAAGTATTTGAAGCAAGAATCCCTTATGATTCAAATATGATTTTGGAAAGCCGTCGAATTCTGATTTTGAGTTCAGCGATCTTTTTCGGGCAAGTTTCGGGTAGAGACAAATATGGGTTTTATAGGGCTTTCTGTGCTTTGCAGTTAATTAGTGCCGGAGGCCGGAATCGAACCGGCACGGTCAAAAATGACCATGGGATTTTAAGTCCCAGACCAGTCGGAGAAGCATCACACAGCAGCTTGACAAAAAACCTTATATTTTTGACAGGTTATCTGACTAATACGGTTTCATTTCTTAGGCTTAGGTTTCGGTTTTGGTTTTGGTTTAATTGGTTGCTGTTTTGGTTTCGGTTTAATTGTTTTCTGTGCCGTTTTGATTCCCATTATTATCTACCTCCTTTTTTGTTTTCCCTATCTGCATTACTGTTTCCCTTTAAGGTCATACACAGTTGTTAACTCCCATCCTATATTACGGGACCCTTTCTTAACGTTTTTAAAGTGACTATAAACAACAACGGTTTCAATATCATAATCAATTATGAAATCATACATGATTTGATCCTTCTCTCCAGGCTCAATTTCAAATTCCCTTTTTTTCCAATTTTTTTCTTTTTCCTTTATTAACGGCCACTCTATCTCTGTCGTTTCTTCGGAGACTGGGTCTTTCCCTTCATTAATGGTATTGAGCATTTCTGGTAATAATGGCAACACTTGTTGAACACGGGTCGTTCCTGCGAGTAATGAAAGCAGTACATCTCCGGTGTTAGAGATTTCGGCCGCTACATTTAGAAGTACCTTATTATTTGAAATGGGCTTATGGGAAATCTTATGCGTAATGTTGGCTCGGGGAAACTTCTGTCTATTTTTAATGAAAAGCATATAACTCCATGCACCTCCTAGAATGAGGGCAATGACTATAGCGATTGGCTGTAATGCTTCCCCGATATCCTTTACGAAATTCATCCAAGACAACATCTGTAATAACAACAATGCTCCAACCATGTTATTGAAAGCAAAAATTTGAATTTTTCTTTTTGAATTTTTAATTCTTATGCCGGAGGCCGGAATCGAACC
>JAGMFA010000193.1 GCA_023127875.1 Candidatus Zixiibacteriota bacterium | reverse complement strand
TCTATGTTTCTGGTAGAAACGATTGAAGGTAGAACAAAGATCAATTAAGAACGAACAGATAAAAGCTGGTTCATAGCCTTTAGCGGCAAATCTTACCCTTCGAGGAAAATCCTCAAGTAATTTGATTAGGATGCTCTCCTCGTCGGTTGAAAACACTTTATAATCTATCTCCTGGTGAACCGGCTTACCGTATTTCCGCATAAGGCTACACAGACGGGCGTGGGTATATTGCACATAGGGGGCGGTCTCCCCGTCGAAAGAAAGCACTTGGTCCCAGTCAAAATCTATATCCTTGTTTCGGCGAGTGGACAAATCGGCAAAGATCACCGCGCCGATTCCCACCTCTTTAGCCACCTCCTCTTTATTTTCCAAGTCTGGATTCTTCTCTTCAATTATCTTTCGAGCCAGTTGAATCGACTTGTTCAAAACGTCTTCTAAAAGGATTATATTCCCCTTTCGGCTTGCCATCATCACCTGTTTAAACTTGATCCAGCCAAAGTCCACATGCACACAATCGGTTGCCCATTTGTATCCCATAAGCTCCAAGACCTTGAAGACCTGCTGAAAGTGAAGCCTCTGGGCACTGCCTACCACGTAAAGCGATTTGTAAAAATGATAGGTGTTGTATCGATAGATGGCGGCGGCAATGTCCCGGGTGGCATACAGGGTCGCCTCATCCTTTTTCTTTAAAAGGCAGGCAGGGAGATCGTATTGCTCCAGCTTGACGATCAAAGCATCCTGGCTCATCTCGGCCAAACCTTTAGCCTTAATTTGCTCAACTGTCTGATCCATGAATTTATTGTAGAAGCTCTCTCCAGGATAGAAATCGAATTCTATGCCCAGCATCTCATATACCCGGTTGAACTCCTGCAGGCTGTAGTCTCTGAATTTTTTCCATAATTCAGATGCCTCTTTATCTCCATCTTCTAATCTTTTGAACCACACCCGGGCTTCTTCATCCAACTTGGGCTCTTTTTCTGCCTCCCGGTGGAATCTAACATAAAGATCATAAAGCGTAGATATGGGATCTTTCAGAAACTCCTTCTCATCCCCCCACATCTTATATGCTAAGATCACTTTCCCGAATTGCGTGCCCCAATCCCCCAGATGGTTGATGCGAACGACACTAAATCCTAACTTTTTGAAAATGTGGTAGAGAGCATGTCCGATTACGGTAGTTCTTAAATGTCCGATACCAAAAGGCTTGGCGATGTTGGGCGATGAGAAGTCAATCACAATGGTCTTGCCTTTACCCACATCATCCGAACCATAATCAGTATCCTGCTCAAATATCTGAGTAAGCACAAACTCAGCTAATTTGCTCTTATCCACTTTAAAATTAACATAGGGACCGATGGAGTAGATCTCTTGGATCAATTCAGTAGCCTTCAGTCGGAGGGCGAGTTCACCCGCGATCTGATTCGGAGTCTTCTTCAACTTTTTGGCTAAGACAAAGCAGGGAAAGGCATAGTCCCCCAACTTCTCATCTGGCGGAATCTCCACCAGATCTCTGATCTCCTCTTCCGGGAGATCAACTTGCTTGGATATGACTTTGATGATTTCTTCAACAAACTTGTTCATGCCACTTTGAAGTTACAAACAAAGGTTGAAATTTGCAACTTAAAATTTGTGGTCTTTTACCTCACCCCTCTGTCCCCCTCTCCACTTTCTGGCTGTGTCACAACTGTGTTTTGAACTGGTAGCCGCCCGTACGGGCGTAAGCCCATAAAATTCAACACCACGATTTCACAGGCTAAAGGGCGTGTTGAAAAAGTGCCACTTCGGGGCGGGATAACGGAGACCCGTCTGGGAATTCCCGCCCCTATGGGCAACAACAACTTATCACTCATAGGGCAGGATTCATCCTGAAGGACATTTTGGTAAGGGATGGTTTCACAAGCTCCTTGATTGGGCGGGGGTTTAACCCCCACCCAATCTTGAGGTGAAGAACACCAACGAGAAGCAAGGGAATTCTAACTTTTTTTCTTTCATATCGCATTTACTTAACCTCCCCTGAATCCCCTCCTTAAGAAGGAGGGGAGTTTAACCATTTCCTCTCCTTTTCAAGGAGATTCATATGAATGCTTCGCAGGGTAGGGTGAGGTTCATTTTGCTCCAGGCGGGCGTTCTTCATCCACCACCATTTCCCACCAGTATAGGGATACCAGCGGGAAGTAAGTTTTCTCTTATCTTTTTCCCCCTCCCCCCCGTCCCGCCGAAGGCGGGACGGCTACCTTCCCCTCTCATATTGCACAAAGAATCGGTATGGCATTAGATATCCGACTTTTATCCGGTTTCTGCCATCTTTTTTGCTAAGATATGAGCCTGCCTTAAAGGTTCCGGGATCCTATATAATGGACTGCACTGAAGGATCACTCTTACTGCAGTTTGGATTGAAATTTTATGACCCGGAGTGACGAAGATCGGCTTTTTCCCCTCTCTGGTCCTGACCACTGCTCCAATAAGTTTCTTGTCCTGTCCCTCTAAAAATACATTCGCACCTTTCTTTAAAGGTGGCTCGGGGTAATCCTTCCACAGAGGTGTTTTAGAACAAGCGATGGTGGGAAGATCGAGCAACACTCCCAGATGACTTGCCAGACCTAATCCTCTGGGATGAGCGATTCCTCTTCCCGGAAATATTATCAAATCAGGTCCGCAGGATCCAAATTCGGATCTTTCTATTTTCTTTATAGCGGAGAGGATAGCAGAACCTGCGCTGAATGCGAAAAATCCTGGGGTGTAAGGAAAATTAACTTTTTCTTTATGAGAGGTTGTATCTTGAATCTTAAGTTCTGGAAACGAAAAGCTGGCACACCCGACAAAGACTTCATCCTCCCTCTTGGAAAAGACGACTCCCACCCCTACGATTTTCTCAATCTTCTTGAAATCATCCTTCAGGATAACCTGTCCAGAAAGCCTTTCTTGGATCTGTTTTGCCTCCACTAGGGAAACACACCATGAATGGGGAATGCCGTATGAAAAGTTATCCATTCTCGAAACAAGAGTTCAGCGTTTTTCCGTAACTTTTGCGTAGGCAAGCCTTTACGGCTTGCAAGCCAAACCATGAAGGCTTGGCTACGCCAGTAAATAATGAAGTGAAAATCAAAGAGTTACCCAGCTGACATAACAAGACGATGAAACTGATAAAACAAAAAAACTTAAAAAAGTATTATCCAAAAAAGAAGTGGGGGAATGAAACTCCACCCTAAAGTGAAAAAAGTGTTTGCAAAAATGCGAGGCTAAAAAAGCTTAAAGCCTCTTAAACCATCCAATCTTTTTATTCCGAAATCTTGGGCTATCTTTACCGCCCGAACAAACTCATTTTGGGTTATCCTTCTGTTAAGTAGGGGATAATCGTTTGCCTTAAAGCAAGGACGATATTGATCCATCAAATTAACATAAGTGTTTTTGGAAATCTCCTCAGCAATGAATTTCATAGCCTGGTAGGTTCCCGCTAAGTCTTCGGGCAAGATCAGATGGCGGATCAAAAGTCCCTTTTGGGCTATCCCTCTTTCATCGATCACTAAATCCCCTACCTGCCTTTGCATCATCTTTATCGCCTGTCTAACCACTTGAGAGTAATCTTTCGCACTGCAGTATCTTTGTGCAATCTTATCGTCCGAATATTTCAGATCCGGCATGTAGATATCAAATACACCATCCAGAAGCTTTAGCGTGTCGACGGAATCATATCCTCCGGTGTTATAGACTAAAGGAACGTTCA
>JAGMFA010000192.1 GCA_023127875.1 Candidatus Zixiibacteriota bacterium | reverse complement strand
TTATATGCTCCCCTTAGTAAGTGGTGGATAGACATTGCTGGGGTTAAGAGGGAGAATAAGTAAGAAAGGTAATGGCATCATTCTTCATCTGCCGCAGAAAGCGGTTTCCCGCAAGCACAAGCGAATTCATAATTCGATGGGCAAAGGAGATCCGTCCTACGAACTCCGTGAGAAAAAACCGCAGGTTCTCTTTAGCGGGAATTTGCAGATCAGGGTTCTTAATGTATGAGTATGTGTTGTCTGCCAAATTCTTTTGGCTCATTGACATCTGGTGACTTCAAGATAACTAAGGTTATATTCAAAAAAAGAGGATAACCTGGTTGAGGCAAAGGAGGTGAGAACCGAAAGTTCCCTTGGCTCAGCCAGCTATCCTCTTAGAACGCGTTCTTAGCTATAATTTTTTATCGGCAAATCCTGATTTACCTTAATAGAAGGGAATCTCAAACAGAATAAACGGAGTGAATTGAGCCTTCTCTTTGAAGAATGCTCCAATCCATTCGAACATCTTTTTGGTTTGAAAACTTTTTTAAGCATACTCTAAAGATTGAACTTTTCTGGGTCGATACCTTTTGAGTGAGCCGAAAGGAGGTGAGAACCGAAATGAGAAAGTTTCACTTTCTCCTGTTAGCCTTCTGCTTTGCCATCTTTTTTCCCGCTAATGCGCATGCCTGGGAGGTATGTGAAACCTCAGTTGAGACTCTGGAGGTGGCTGGGGAGGTCACCTTTACTTCCTCTTTCTGCAATTGCTTGGACGGAGACATAATCATCATTGAGATTACTCCTGAGGACACTGGTGTGGTAATGGACAGTGTGGTCTTTACCAAAGCCACGCCGCATTGGCAAACTAACGAGAGCTGGGCAGAACAGGGTGGAGTCACTCCTCTTACTGCGGATGTTATCCTCCACAAGGTGACCGAGAAGACCAAGACCATACACCTGTGGGTATACCTCTCCACCGGGGAGCACATTGGGGTGAATGCCCACTTTTAAGGGGCTGACTCTTGTTGAAGGCTCTTGTGGGCAGACTTCAGACCGCCGGAATCCTGAGTGACTTTAGGTTCCGGCGGTCTTTTTGTTAATCAGAAGTCAGCTTACAGGTAGGGGGGCTCTTCCCCGGGGTATCTGCCTATGGCATGACCAGCCCCGCATAAATTCGGCGGGCAGGGGCGCCTGCCTTACGGATTCTTTGTTTTCTAACCGCGTATACCCTGGCTACTTCCTTTTTTGCTTCTTCAATGCCAGCCTGGCAATCCCATCCACCAATTCCGGGAAATCGATACCCAAAGCCTTAGCGGCCATGGGCACCAGACTGACAGAGGTCATGCCGGGAAGCGTATTCACCTCCAGGCGTAAAATCGCCCATCCTCTCCATATCTGAAATCCACCCTGGCATATCCTTCACATCCCGAAGCCTTGAAAGCTTTCAGGCCTATGGCTTGAATCTCCTTGGTCTCCTCTTCAGGAATTTCCGCAGGACATACATAATTGCATTTGCCATGAGTGTATTTGTACTCATAATCAAGGAGAGCCATCCCCCGCCAAAGGCGGGACGGGATCCCTACTTTTTCAACAGTCCCTTTAATCCCTGCCCCATCACAAAGTTACCAACCCGTCACTAAAAATGTAAAACATACCCTCTCCTTTTCCCAAAAAGCAAGCATTCTATCTTCCCCTGTTCCTCATTGACCAAGCTTTTCTAAAATCTCCTGTGCCTGTCTGGCATCTTTTCCCTGGGGGGAGATTTTAAGATATAATTCTAACTCCTCTTTCGTTTTTTCCTTTGAATTTATGGACAGATAGGTCATTCCCAATCGAAAATGAGCCATAGCCAGATCGGGATTCAGTTCCACAGCAGTCTGATACATTCTGATAGCCTCTTGAGGCAAGACCTTTCGATTATATATATCACCCAAACCCACATACGCTTCGGTTAATTCCGGATCGAGACTCAAAGCCTTTTTGTAATGCGCTTCTGCTTGGCTCAGCTCTTTTCTCATAAGATAAATTGTGGCCGCATTAGAGTAGGTCTCAGAATAATCAGTTTTTAGCCGGATGGCTTTTTTGCATGCATCCAAAGCCAGATCATACTTTTGGCGCATAAGATAGAGGTCAGCTAAGTTTACATACGGGGGAGACAAGTGGGGACTAAGCTGGATAGCTTTTTTGAGCTCAGCTTCAGCCTTATCCAAATCCCCACGCTTCAGATAAAGGTGCCCCAGATTGTTATGGTTCTGCGCCAATTTGGGGGCAACTCTTTCCGCTTGCAAAAACAGTTGCTCAGCTTTTTCCAACTCTCCCGTTTTCGCCAGGCGTGTTCCTTCTATTGTCAAGACCAGTTCCGGAAACGTCTTATCATATTTCCCATTCTGTTTTTCTGCCTCCTCTTCCATACCTTGAGATTCAAAATACTTTATCAATATAAAATGTCCGTTGGCGCTTTTTTTTACATCAACCTCCAGAAGATTTTGAAAACGGCTGACGGATTTGGAAACACTGGAATTCAAAATGATCCAGGGGACAGTAGAATAAAGAACGGTAAGCGCTAATATCAAGCTCAGATATTCAAATCTGGTTTTTTCCTTGAATAAGTGAAGAAAGATGAATAGCCCTAAAATGGTGTATCCCAGACCAACCGCGGAAAACAAGTCCCAGTCACGGGAAGCGCCCAATCCAGGATCCATAATGAAATTGAACAGAAGTTGAGATATACTAACCAAAAGGAGAAATTGAAAGATTTTATTCCTCAAAAGGGATGGTGCCATCATACAGGCAAGTGGCGCCAAAATCATAATCAGACCCACCGGCGAAACCAAAAGCTGTTGATTCAAGAAATCAAGGATATGAGGAGGTGAAAACAGAAGATAGCCGGGAGCTGTATATCTATCCACCGAAAGGGGAACGAAAAAAGGTGGGACAGTCCAACTATATTTTTTATAAACCACCAAGATTAGCCCCACAAAGACCAGACCAAGCCCCAGAATCAGAATTTTCCTTATCGGAAATGATTTGCCATGTTCTTCTTTGACAGCAAAAAGGAACAAAAGCGAAGGCAAAAGATATAAGGCGGAGACGTGAGAGAGGGAAGCCAAAATAAAAGTCGCCAAAGGAAAAAACCATCTGAGCTTTCCTTCCAGATAGAGCAGAGAAGAAAAGATGAAGGTAAATATAAAGACATATAAAAAGCTGTAATGCTCCACATATCCGAAGAAAAGCTGGGAGCTTCCCATGCCGAGAAGAATTAAAAAGATCAAAACCTTCTTTTTTCTTTCCTTTCCCCAGAAATCAGCAAAAAGTAGAACTAAGAATACAAAAAGAACACCAGCCGCACAGCTCAGTATGGCATAAACGGTGGCTGAGTCCATTTGCCCGAGTTTGTGAGCCCAATCGAAAACCTTGAGATGGAGGAATATCTCTAAGGGCTCTGCCCACTTGACCGTAAGTTCACCTGAGTTCATCCGGCTTATTATCTGAGCTCCATCGCCTAAAAAATGGGTTCGGTCTCTTAGCAACCAGAAAGGGATAAAGAAAGGAAGGCTCAATATAAAATACCACAGATATTTCTTCTTTCCACCGGTCACATGAATCCTGGGAAGAAGGTGTAAAACCGGGGATACCAAAGAGCTTATGGCTTTTTGAGTCAGAGCGTTCAGGGAGGGGATAAAAAACAAAAGAACGAAAATTCCCGCAAACAGACTTATCACAGGTGAAAAGTCAACTACCCCCGACTATAAGTCGGGGGCTTGGAATCCCAAATGGGCTGAAGTTAACACACCCAGACGGGCTGTCCAGCAACCAGTCCCATGG
>JAGMFA010000191.1 GCA_023127875.1 Candidatus Zixiibacteriota bacterium | reverse complement strand
CACCCTGAAGGGCATTCAGCCCTACCAAAGGGGTTTTTCAACAGTCCCTAAAGCTTGACACTTTAGCCTTTCGACTGTGCTCTGGGTGATGAGCGAAGCCGAACTACAAAACCCTTCCCTATTCAACTTTTTCAGAGCTCTCATACAAAAGATTTGACAAGTACAAGTCTGTTTCTTACCATTCATCTGCAATGAAGCGAACAATTTGTCTTGTTGTCCTATTCTTATCCTTTTATTTCCAAAGCACTGAACTTTCTCCTCTTTTTGCAAAAGCTAACAATCGGGGTTATACTTGGCCCATTGAGAAGACAAAAAAATTATCTTCCATGTTCGCTGATCACCGTCACTTCCATTTTCATTCCGGTATCGATATTCCCACCCAAAGGAAGACTGGATACAAAGTGTTTGCCTGCCAGTCTGGTTATGTGTATCGACTTTTCACCTCCTGGTGGGGATACGGTAAGGCGGTCTATCTTAAGCTGGATGATGGACGTTTAGCGGTATACGGACATCTTTCGGATTTCTCCAAAACAATTTCTAAATTTATGACAGCAAAACAACTTGAAACCAGAAGGTATCACACCGATTTTCTTCTGCATGAAAATGAAATAAGGGTGAAGAAGGGTGAACTTATCGGTTATTCTGGGGAAAGCGGGTCAGGGGGACCGCATCTTCATTTTGAGTTGAGAGATTCGGTCGGACATCCCATAAATCCTTTGACTTCGGGTTTTTCTGTGAAAGATAAAGTTCCTCCCATAATGAAATATCTGGTAATAAGACCATTGGGGGTGGGAACAAAGATTGATGGTTCAACTGAACCGATTGTGTTTTCTCCTTTTTTTGATTCCCGTGAAAATATTTACAGATTTAAGGAAACTCCGATGGCTGAGGGAGAAATCGGTCTGGAGCTTTCGGTTTATGATAAGATGGAAGCTTCTCGATTTAGTTTCGGAATCTATCGTCTTGAGCTTTATCTGGATGATAGCTTGCTTTTCTCCTCCCAGTATGATGAGATCTCCTTTGAAAACACTCATAAGATTGAACTGGACCGTGATTTTGAGCTAAAGAAAAAAGAAGGGAAGAAGTTCTATAAACTCTATATCGAGGAAGGAAACGATCTTCCTATATACGACCCAAAAGGTGGAAAAATAAATACCGAGACTGCAAAATCAGGTTCTCATCAGGTAGAGATTAAGGCTTTCGATGCTTCCGGCAATTTCTCCACTTTGGCTTTTTCTTTGATCTTCAATCAAAGACCATTGATTCTTTCCTGCTACCTTGAAGAGGAAAAAGACAAAAAAAAGATCAAGGTGCAGTTTGATGATCCAGATGATGTGGTTCATGAGATCGTGGTGGAGAAAAGCGGTCTGAGCAAGATATTTTGGGAGGAGATCAATCGAGAAAAGATCGGCAAATCTCGAGGGGAACACATCCTCATGTTGAGAGAAAGGTTTGATGAACCTGCTTTGCTCAGGATAAAAATGAAGGACAATCTTGGCTCCTTCTCCGAACAAAGGCATCTTGTTGTTAATGCAGATCAACTCGACAGACCAAATAAAAAAGCTTCTTTGAACTTGGATTTGAAATATCGTTTCAAAGATAACTTTTTCATCTTCGATCTGAAGTTCAACCAGATATTGAGAGAGATACCTGAGCTAACACTTAAGGCTGGTGAATTTAATTTCGATCCCCTTTTCTGCGAACAAACAGGTGAGAGAGACTATCGGGCGGTTTTTCCATTTTTCCTAAAGAGCCAAAAAGAGATGACTTTCTTGATAGAGGGGGTAGACTTATATGGTAATAAAGTCACACTGGAAGAGACCATTCCCGTCGCTGTAATTACCAAATCTTTTGGAGGGAAAGCAACAAGTCCAGATGATGAGGCAAAAGTTGAGTTTGACCCGGATGTGGTATACAGCGATATAAACGTGAGCATCGACGCAATAGAGATGATCTTTCAGCCCAAGCATAAGTTAGCGAGTAAGGTTTACTCCTTTGAACCATCCACGGTTCCATTGAATGGCTGGGCAAGAATTTCTTTAAGGTATCCTCAGAGAGGCTGTGATCCAAACAAATTAGGACTTTATGAGTGGATAGGGGAGAGGTCCTGGAGGTTTGTAGGTCAAAAGTTAGACACTTTGAATAGGATGGTGGAGGGAAAGGTGAGGTATCTTTCTGTTTATGCTCTCTTAGAGGATACCTTGCCGCCGAATGTAACCAGAGTTTCAGTTTCTCCAGGAAAGAAGGTCAAAGCAAAAAGACCACGGATCACTGCAGTGGTAAAGGATGATCTCTCTGGGATCGGAAGCGATGAGGATGTTTTAGTGGAAATTGATGGAGAATGGATGATACCGGAATATGATCCGGAAAAGAAAATCCTTTTCACCCGTCCAATTCTCCCCTTAACTTTGGGGAAACATCTGCTCACCATCCAAGTTAGGGATCAAGCGGGAAATGAGACAAAAATAGAAAGGGAGTTTTTTGTCGTCGGAAAGTAGGATGGTCATATCCGGAAAGGGCGTGTTGAAAAATTGTATCTTTGTAAAGTAATTTTATGTAGGGACAAGGCTTGTCCTTCAGGATGAGTCCTTCAGGATGAATCCCTGTCCGAACTCCGAGGCGGACAGCCACAAGGGTTCATCCTGAAGGGATTCACCCTGAAGGACTGTCCCTACGACAATTTCAATTATTTTAAAAGATAGAAAAGCCAGGGAGATTGACAAAACAATCAAGGGGTTTGAGTTGGTCAGAATCAAGGTCATCGCGGTGGGTAAGACCAGAGAGGGATGGATTAAAGAGGGAATACTTCATTATCAGAAGCTATTGAAAAAATATGTGGAGCTGGAACTGGTGGAGATCAGGGAGGAGAAGATCACCAAATCCAAAAGGAAACAAACCATTTTAGATGTTGAAGCCGAAAGGATTTTGAGACATCTGAAAAAGTCCAGCTTGTGTCTTGCTTTGGACGCAAAAGGCAAGAGCTTAAGTTCGGAAAGCTTTGCAAAACACTTAGAAGAGAACTTAAACCGGGGGTATAGCGAATTTGTATTCATCCTGGGTGGTGCGCTGGGATTGTCCCGGAGGGTTCTGGATGTCTGTCCCATTAAACTTTCACTTTCTCAGATGACCTTCACCCATGAGATGTCAAGACTAATTCTTCTAGAGCAAATCTATCGGGCATTTTCCATTCTCAAAGGAACCGGGTATCACAAATGAATATTTCGCCGAAGGTAGACTTTGCATTGATGTTGGGCAAAGCAACTTGAGGATGAAGTATTATATAAAACGAGAGCCGCCAGGTCAGGTCCAAAATTTTGGGAAAAGATCGGGAAAAAGCTTTACACGCCCAAAAGTCTTTTCTTTCGAGCCTCAGAAAGCTTCTCTTTATCCTGTCTTCTGAGCTTAAATTCAAAAGTTCGTAGACAAAGGAAAAGAGACTTGAGCCTTCTTCCGGCCTCCCCATCCCATCTTATAATAGAACCTGAACTCCGGCGACCCTCCTTGGGTTCTTACAAAACTGATTTTTTAATATGTCAGGCGTAGGCAAGCCTTTACGGCTTGCTGCCAAGCCATGAAGGCTTGGCTACGCAAAACAAATAAACTTCTGAAAAACCAATGGCTTAAAATGCCTTAATTCTGAGGCGGGATGAATTCCCGCCTCTATGTTAATAATGCATAAGAAAGGATCGTTAACGAAAACTCCTTTACTAGTGTTTTATTAAATAACATATGTTCTCTTTTGTAATTTTTGTGTGTCTGTCGGGTCCCCGACCCGACAGAAACCTCCCGCCAGGTCAGGGGACCTGGCGGGCA
>JAGMFA010000190.1 GCA_023127875.1 Candidatus Zixiibacteriota bacterium | reverse complement strand
AGTTCCCCAGATGATCCCGAAAAGGGTGAGAAGAGTTCTCAATTTCTGGGAACGCATGTCCCTCAAAAATTGAGTTATGTACATAAGAATGTGCATCTACTTTATCTCCTTGGGAGGTTTCTCCATCAGAAGATCCCCTTCCTTAAGCCCTTCTGTTACCTCGATATTCAAGCCATCGGAAAGTCCGGTCTCTATCGTCTTCTTCTCAATTTCTCCCGAGGCGGAGTCTTTTACCTGCACGAAGGCCGTATCCTCAACAAACTCAACCAACCTTTCGGGTATTAAGAGAATATCCTCCTTCTTTTTTATTATGATATCTGCATTGGCAGAGTACCCCGCTCTTAAAAGGGAGGGACCTGTCTGGGTGATTTTGATCTCCACATCGAAAAGAGTGGCGTTTTCCTCTTTTTTGGCTTTGGGTGAGATCTTGTAAAGCACACCCTCTATGGTATCGTTGGGAAGCGCTCCAATTTTCAATAGCGTGGTCATCCCCTCTTTTAGCTTTCCCACGTCGATTTCATCCACGGTGCCCCTGAAGATCAGCTCGTTCATGTCAGCCAAGGTGAAAAGCTCGGTTCCCGCCTGATAGGAGGTTAAAGGAACCACCGGGTCTCCCACGTTTATCTTTCTCTCCAACACCGTGCCGGTGATAGAGGCTTTTATCACAGATTCGATCTTTCTGCCGGCGATATTGGTCTTGCCCCGTTCAATCAGAGAAAGTCTTTCCTGAGACAACTTCAATCTGAGCTCAGCCTCTCCGGCACCACGGGACGCCTGGTCGAAATCCTGTTGGGAGACTAATTTTTTCGCCAAAAGTTCTTTGGTCCTTAGGTATTCCTTTTTCTGATTCTCATAATTTACTGAGTCGATCTCCACCTGCCTTTTGGCTTCGGCAAATTCCAGTGGGGTGGGATCGGGCCTGATCTCCACCAACCGATCCCCTTTCTTGACCGAATCTCCCATCTCCACAAACACCTTCTTCACAATGCCGGAAATTTTGGATTTCACTGATATCTGATTCTTTGGCTCAATCTGCCCTATAGCCAGCGCCTTGTCGATGATGCTACCTATCTCCACCTTGACTGAGTTGTTGGACTGCTTTTTTCCCCCGGAACCCTTCAGTGCTAAAAATGCAAAAACAGCCACCACCACAACAACAGCTCCAATTATTATAACCTTTTTCTTCATGTCTTGCCTTCTCCTCTGTTTAAATTAAAAACTCAAAAAGCATAATTGCTTTTCCGCTTTTTTTAACTCATATTTATTTTACGAGATTAAGGGGCTGAGGTTTCAAACTTGATTGCGCTCAGGTGATGAGAAAAGCCTGCATTCAGAATATTATATGTATTCGCGTAATCAACCCTTCATGAATTAGCTGTTTTGCTTACCTATGCAAAAGTTACGGGAATACCGCAAAACTTTTGTTGACAATTCGATTATGTGAGCTATATTAAAAGAGAGGCTGTATTACATTAGGGAAGTGAATGCATAGTGGAGAATGGATGGAGTTTTCGTTTTTTTCCTGCACGGGGCAGAAGTGTCTTTATCCTTCTTTTGTTTCATGTTTCGTATTTTAGAGAAAGGCAAAGCATCGCTGATTTTTTTTCAAAACAGATGAAAAAATTTTTGAGGAGGTGTTTAACAGAAGGTCCTCTAAAAGACATCTGAAAATCTTTTGTAAACTTTAAACCCTTAAAGGAGAATCAAATGAAGAAAGTGATTCTGTTTTCTGGTGTGTTTGCCCTCTTTGTTTTCTCTTTTGCCTGGGCATACAGGCTGAACTTAGGAGCTGATGATGGGCTTCAGGTGGAGTTGATCTCTGCGGATGCTTCAAAAGTAAGAGTGGAGATCAGGATTCCTGAGATTGTGGTGGAAGATAAGTTGGTGGAGGGGGAAACCTATCAGCTTATCACCATTCCCGGTGGAGGGTGGCTCACTGAAGTGGGTAATCCACAACTTCCTTTGGTGTGCCGATTTGTAGCTCTTCCTCCCACCTCGGGGATAAGAATGGAGGTGGTTGAGGAAGAGAAGGAGATTCTTTCCGGCAATTTTCTTGTTTATCCTTTCCAAAAGCCCCCCACACGTGATGACAACCCGGAAGCGGAAGCATTCCAACTGAATGAAGAAATCTATTCTCAAGACCGACTTTTTCCGGGTAAGGTAGTGGAAAGAGGAGAGATCTCCATTCTCCGAGATTTAAGGTTGGCACCGATTAAATTCTTTCCGGTTCAATTTAACCCTAAGAGCGGAGAGGTTACAGTCTACAGACGTATGGTGGTTGACATTCATTTCGAGGGAGAAGGGGAGAATCCTAAATTGAACCCCACGAATGTGCTGACCAGATCCTACTTGAAAACCTACCAAAGGTTTGTGTTGAATTTTGATCAGATCAAAGGAGGAAAAGATGTGGTGGACGGCTCCGTCCTGATCATAACCTACGATAACTTTCATGATCAGGTTCAGCCCTTAGCCGATTGGAAACACAAGAGAGGACTTTCCACCCATCTGGTCGATCTATCTGAGGTGGGAGTTACCAATACTGACATTTACAATTATATCTATGATGCTTATCACACCTGGCTTAATCCTCCGGAGTATGTAATCCTGGTGGGAGACGTTCAGCAGATTCCTACCAACAATGGCATATGGGGATGTATCACCGACCACAAATATGTCACTGTGGATGGCTCGGACTACTTTGCAGATATTCACATAGGGCGAATTTCGGTTCAGACCCAAGCTGAAGCCACCCACGTTATCACCAAGACGTTAAATTATAGGAACAATCCCTATGTAGACCAGACCGAGTGGTTTATGCGGGGGATGACCATCTCCGGAAGCGACTATGTGGACGATTATAACGCCCTAATATGCGGCCGATTCATGGTCGACTATGCCGGCTTTACCTATTTTGATTCTCTCTGGTATGATTTAGGACTTTGCACCGCCTCCCAGATAGCCAATCGATTGAATGATGGTAGAAGCTGGGTGGCTCATTTTGGGCATGGTGGTCGGACCTGTTGGTATCCCTCGAATTTCTGCAACTCACATATTAATGCCCTCACCAATGGAGAGAAACTTCCAGCCATTCTAAGCATAGCTTGCAACAATGGAGAGTTCGACTATTCGGGAGGCGATTGTTTTGCTGAAAGATGGATAAAAGCAGGAGCCATCGGGGCAGAGAAAGGCGCGGTGATCATCTGCGCCGCCACCGAGGGTTCTTCCTTCTTCTACTCAGACACCATGGGCAGAGGAACCTTTAAGGCCTATTTTAAAGACAGTCTCTTTCATTTCACACCTGCGGTGAATCAGGGGAAAATGATGATGTACACCTATTTCCCCGAGGGGTCGGGCGGAACCACCGAAAGAGAGATGCAGATGTATACCACCTTTGGCGACCCAGAGTTAGATCCCTGGAGCGGAGTCCCGGAGAGCTTGGATGTGACCCATCCTGATTCCGTGCTGGTGGGAGAGAGTGACTTTACGGTTACCGTCGAACTTTCCGGTCAGCCTCTGAAGGACGCTTTGGTTTGTCTTATTAAAGACTCCGAGGTATACGAAAGTGCTCGAACCGATCCTGATGGTCAGGTGACGCTCATCCCTAACCCTGCCACTACGGGAACCATGGATTTGACTGTGACCGGACATAATGCCTATCCTTATGAGACCACGGTTGAGGTAATTTCTTCTTATATGCACGGCGATGCTAACGGAGATCAGATAATAGATCTGGGGGATGTGGTTTATTTGGTTAACTATCTTTACAAGGGGGGACCTGAACCAATTCCTTTGGAGGCTGGGGATGCTAATTGTGATGGTGAAGTGGACTTAGAAGACATAGTTTATTTGATCAACTACCTGTA